>VGCQ01000124.1 GCA_016870055.1 Alphaproteobacteria bacterium
GGGTACGGCCGGACAGGATGAACACCCGCCGGGCGTCGAGCCGGGCGGCTGCCGCCGCCACCGCTTCGGCCGCCGGCCGGCCGAACACCACGCGATCCATGCCGGTGAAAACGATCTCGCCTGCGCGCATGGCGGCAGAAGCTATAGGTCGGTTGCTCGAAGGGGAAGGCGGGCATTCCGCAGGAGCGCCCTGCGACCCGTGCTGGGAGAAGCGGCGCGCAATGCACTTCCGGGAACGGCCAAGTTGGGGTCTCGCCTGACTGATGCGACCCGCGATGGCCGCTCCCGGCGTGCCGTTCGCGTGTTCCCGCTATGCCGGCGCCCGAACGCCTGCGCCGGCAATCATCGCCGCGCGTTGACCCGGTGGAAGCATCGAAACCTCCCTGTCGGTCGTTGGGAATGGAATCCAGCCACGCTGTCACGGGGCTGTCAACGGCGCAGCCATCCACCGCCGCAGCGTGGTGGCGGAAACGCGCTGGTTTCGCCGGCTTGCCGCAGAATGCGTCATGCTGCGGGCTCGCCCGTGTTTTTCGCATGAGCCCGCGGCGGCCGAGCAGTGTAGGCTGTTCGAAAATATCCGGAGGAAACAATGGCCTACGATCTCGTCATCAAGAACGGCACCGTGGTCGACGGCACCGGGGCGCCGCGCTACCAGGCCGACGTCGCGATCGCCGGCGGCAAGGTCGCCGAGATCGGCAAGGTGACCGAGGGGGCCAAGCGGACCATCGACGCCCACGGCCTGGTCGTGACGCCGGGCTTCGTCGATCCGCACACCCACTACGATGCCCAGATCTGCTGGGACGGCGCCGTCACGCCGTCGTCGTGGCACGGCGTCACCAGCGTGGTCATGGGCAATTGCGGCGTCGGCATCGCGCCGTGCAAGCCCGAGACGCGCGAGGTCGCCATGCGCGACCTGGTGAATGTCGAAGGCATTCCCTTCGACGTGCTGAACAAGGGCATCACCTGGGACTGGGAGACCTTCCCCGAGTTCATGGATGCGGCAGCCGCGCGCAAGCCCTCGCTCAACCTCGCCTTCATCGCGCCGCTGACGCCGTTCCGCCACTACGTCATGGGCGAGGCCTCGCTGGATCGCGCCGCCACGGCCGAGGAGACGGCGAAGATCGCCAAGCTGATCGGCGAGGCGATGGACGCCGGCGCGCTCGGCTTCTCCTCGACGACGCTCAATCAGCATCTCGGCTTCGAGGGCAAGCCGCTCGCCTGCCGCAACGCCAGCCGCGAGGAGATGAAGGCCTACGCCAACCAGCTCAAGAAGCGTGGCAAGGGCGCCATCGAGATCGCGCTTACCCGCCAGGTCGGCGTGCTGGAGCAGGACCAGTGCGAGCTTCTGGACTTTCTGCTGACCGAGAGTGGCCGGCCGGTGACCTTCATCGCCCTGTTCGATCGCGACGACATCCCCGAGGCGGTGCGCGACACGCTGCGCCGCGCCGCGCCGATGATCGCCAAGGGCGCGCGCCCGCAGACTTCGCCGCTGCCGCTCACCCGCGAAGTCGACATGAACAACCCGTTCTCCTTCGCCGCCTTCCCGGCCTGGAAGCGGGTGTTCGCCGACACCGACAAGGAAGCGCAGAAGAAGGTCTATGCCGATCCGGCGTTCCGCAATGCCTTCCGCGAGGATCTCAGGAATCCGACAGGCTTCAGCAACTGGGGGCGCATCGGCGTCTACGCCGTCAAGAATCCGGCGCTGAAGGGACTCGAGGGCAAGTCGGTCGCGGCGATCGCCCAGGAGCAGGGCAAGGACGGCGTCGACGCCTTCCTCGACCTGGTGCTGGCCGACAATCTCCAGTGCGAGCTCACCATGGCCTCGTGGAACACCCGCGAGGACCGCATGAAGGAGCTTCTGAACAACAAGGCGATCCTGATGGCGCTGGGCGACGGCGGCGCGCATGTCGACATGCTGTGCGATGCGGGCTACCCGACCTACCTTCTGGGCACCTGGGTGCGCGAGAAGCAGGCGATCACGCTCGAGGAGGGCGTGCGCAAGCTCACCTCCGATCCCGCCGATTTGTTCGGGCTCGGGGATCGCGGTCGCCTCGCCAAGGGCGCGCCGGCCGATGTGACGATCTTCGATGCCGACCGCATCGGTTCGAAGAACCACGGCGAGCGCCGCTACGACCTGCCGGGCGGTGCCAAGCGCATCGTCATGCCGTCCAACGGTGTCGAGTACACCATCGTCAACGGCGCGCCGACCTGGGAGCAGGGCAAGCTGACCGGCGCCCAAGCCGGCCGCGTGCTGCGCGGCTGATCGGAGCGCGGACCTCGAGGTCCGCACTCCAGGGAGAGAAGACACATGCCCGACCTGTTCGAGATCATGGAATCCTGCCGCGCCATGCGGCGGCTGAAGCCCGATCCGGTGCCCGATGAGTTGATCGCCAAGATCCTGCGCGCCGGCCTCTATGCGCCCAATGGCGGCAACACCCAGAAATGGCGCTTCCTGGTGGTCAAGGATGCCAAGATCAAGAAGGCGGTCCAGGTCCTCTACAAGAAGGCCTACGACGAGGTGATCGGCCCGCGCTACAGCTCGAGCGAGCCGCCGCCCGGCAGCGACAAGGAGAAGTATCGCCGCCAGCATGCCGCCGTGGAGTATCTCACCGAGCACTACCACGAGGCGCCGGTCTGGATCGTCGCCTGCCTGGAAGACGGCGCCAACCCCAACCGGATGGCGGGCTCCTCGATCTATCCGGCGGTGCAGAACATGGTGCTGGCGACCCGCGCGCTCGGTCTCGGCACGACGCTCACGACCCGGCACATGCTGTTCGAGAAGGAGGCCGATGCTGCGCTCGGCCTGCCGCCGGGCGTGCATTCCTACGCCATCCTTCCGATCGGCTATCCGATGGGCAAGTTCGGCCCGGTCGGCCGCGGAGCGCTCAAGGAGTTCGTCTATCAGGACAAATGGGGCCAACCCTACAGCGCGGTGACCTGATCGTCCTGGGACCGCGGGCCTCCAGGCCCGCTCATAGTCTCTTTGTCCGCGTGTCTCGTGGGCCGCAGAACACGATTGGGAGAACCGCCATGACCGCCACCTATCAGGTCCTCGTCGACGACATGAAGGCGATGGGCATCGGCCAAGTGTTCGGCCTGATGAGCGACGACACCGCGGTGTTCGCCACGGCGCTCGACAATTCCGGCATCCGCCTCTATGGCGCGCGCCACGAGAACAACGCCATCGCCATGGCCGAGGGCTACTCCTACGCCACGGGCGGGCTGGGCGTGGCGGTGATCGGACGCGGGCCGGCGACGGCCAACGGACTGCATGCCGCGACCTACGCCAGCCGGTCGGGCTCCAAGGTGTTGATCATCTCGGGCGAGGCGGCCGTGCCGAGCGGCGCGGTGAACACGTTGGGACCCGACTACAAGGGCTTCAATGCCGTGGGCGTGCTGGGCGCCGCCGGCATTCGCACTTTTGTGGCAAGCAGCCCCGACACCGCCCGCGGCGCGCTGGCCGATGCCGCGGCGGCGGCGATGCAGGGCGGGGCGGCGGCGCTGCTGCTGCCGGTCAACGTGCAACTCGCCGACATGGATCTTGCGAAGGCCCCACCGCCTGCGGGGCTGAAGCCGCCGCGCCCGCCGGCGGCGCCCAGGCCGCAGGCCATCGAAGCGGCGGCGGCGCTGCTGCGCCAGAGCCGCAAGCCGCTGATCCTGGCCGGCCTGGGCGCGCATCGCGCCGGCGCCAAGGCCGAGATCGAGCAGCTTGCCGACCGCATCGGCGCCTTGCTCGCCACCTCGGCGCGCGGCAAGGACATGTTCCGCGGCCATCCCGCCAATCTCGGCATCGTCGGCTCGTTCTCCCATTCGGCGGCGCGGCGCCTGATCGACCAAGCCGACTGCGTCTTGGTGTTCGGCGCGGGCCTCAACATCCTCACCATGAGCTTCGGCAATTCATTGCCCAAGGTGCCGCTGATCCAGGTCGACGCCGAGCGCAGCCATATCGGCCGCTGGTATCCGGCCGACGTGGCGGTGGCGGGCGACGCCAAGCTCGCCGCCCAAGCGCTGCTCGACGCGCTGCCGCCCGGCTCCAACGCCGATCGTCCGTTCCGCTCGGAGGAGACGCTGAAATTCCTGGCGGACTTCGACATCGCGCGCGACTTCGAGCCCGCCAACACGCCGCGCACCGTCGATCCCCGGGCGCTGGGTGTGGCGCTCGAGAAGCTGCTGCCGCCGTGCCGCAACCTCGTCTACGACGCCGGCAACTTCCTCGGCATCGTGCCCTATCTCTCGGTGCCGGGACCGGGCTATTTCAAGTTCACCAGCGACTTCGCCTCGATCGGCCTGGGCTTCGGCACCGCGCTGGGCGTCGCCAAGGCGCGGCCCGACGAGACCACGGTGCTGGTGATCGGCGACGGCGGCTTCCTGATGACCATGGGAGAGCTCGAGACCGTGGTGCGCGAGGACCTGCCGCTGGTCATCGTGCTGATGAACGACTGCGCCTATGGCGCGGAGCTGCATTTTCTCAAGATGCGCGAGCTGCCGGTCGCTAAATCGGTCTTTCCCGATGTCGACTATGCGCCGATCGCCGAGGCCTTCGGCTTTCAGGCAACGACCGTGCGCACACTCGACGATCTCGCGAAACTGGCACCATTGCTCGCCAAGCCCGAAGGCCCGATCTTCCTCGACTGCAAGCTGAACGCCGCCGTCGCCGCCCCGTTCATGAGCGAGTTCCACGAGTTCGAGACGAGGAAGCACTAAGCGCGCCGGGCGCGCTTAGTGCTGGCGGGTGCCAGCGCCTTCGGAGGCGCGAGAGCCCGCGCCGAGCAGAAAAGATACGGGCGTTCAACCTCCCGCCACGCCGATCGCCTCGACATAGAGCGCATAGACAGACTGGCTGGCCGTCATGAACAGCCGGTTGCGCTTGCGCCCGCCGAAGCAGAGGTTGGCGCAGCGTTCGGGCAGCAGGATGCGGCCGATCAACGTGCCGTCGGGCGCGAACACCCCGACACCGTCCTCGCCCTCGCCGCCGGAGAGGGCGGCCCATACATTGCCCTGGGTGTCGACTCGGATGCCGTCGGCATAGCCCTTGCCGTCGAAGAACAGCCGGCCGTTGGCGGGCTTGCCGTCGACCATGTCGTAGACGCGCGTGGTCTTGGGCCCGTCGGGCGTGTCGACGACGTACAGCCGTGTCTCGTCGGGCGAGAAGGCAAGACCGTTGGGCCGCTCCATGTCGCCGATCACGATGGTGAGCTCGCCGGTCGCCGGCTCGAGGCGGTAAACGCGGTAGGGCATCTCCTTGGGCGCCTTGTCACCGAGGTAGTTGCCGCGGATGCCCGCGCCGTTGTCGCTGAACCAGATCGTGCCATCCGATTTCACGATCACGTCGTTGGGGCCGGTCAGCCGTGTGCCCTGGAACGACGCGGCAAGCACCGTCACCGTACCGTCATGCTCGGTGCGCGTCAGCGTGCGGCTGCCGAGCTCGCAGGTGATCAGCCGGCCCTGACGGTCGCGCGTGTTGCCGTCGGGATGGCCCGCGGGATGACGCAGCGTCGCCACAGCTCCGGTGATCTCGTCCCAGCGCAGCAGCGCGTCGTTGGGAATGTCGGAGAACAGGAGATAGCGGCCGTCGCCGTAGTAGGCCGGCCCCTCGGTGAAGCGAAAGCCGGTGGCGATGCGCTCGATCGCCGCCATCGCCACGACCAGCGACCGAAAGCGCGGATCGAGCACCACGATGTCGGGATCGGGATAGCGGATCGGCGCCGAGGACTCCCAGCGCGACGGGTTCGGGCTCACCTGCGGCTTCCTCCTGGCGCGCCTGCTTGCGGCGCGCCAGTTGAAGTGGACACCGGCCGAAGCCGATTTGCAAAGGCCGCAGTGCGGATCGCACGTCAGGCCAGCGTCGCCAGGGCCGCCTCGACGCGCCGGAACTGCGGCTCGCCGACCATGTCCTTCAAGGTCCTCTGGAAGCGCGGGTGCGTCGCGCCGGAGAAGATGTACTGCCAGCGATAGGCTTTGAGGAACATAGCGCCGATGCTCGAAGCCTCCTCGTGTTCGACCGTGCGTCCGCAGCGGGCGATGAAGTAGTCGGCGTCCGCCCGCGCCTGCGACTGCAGGATGCCGTCGACGGCCACGACGAGATCGATGAAGTCGCCGACCGCGCGGTCGCGCTCCTCCGGGGTGAGCGCCTCGTCGTGTCGCGTTAACTCGAGCTCGTCGAGGATGACGTGCTGGCTCTCGTCCTTCCAGTGGAACAAGAAGACGTCCTTGAACAGCTCCGACAGCTCGCCGTCGGGGGCGATGCTCTGACGATAGTGGCCCTGCACGAAGAGCTCGATGTGCAGAGTCAGTACCAGCACCGCCCAGGTGCTCTTGCTCAGCACGGCGCGGGCCACGCCGTTGACATCGACGTCGAAGCGATAGCCTTCCGGCATGATCGCGGCCATCATCGATTCGATGCGGCGGAACAGGGCTTGATGCTTCAGCTCCTCGTCGCTGAAGCGCACCAGTGCTTCCAACGCGGTCTGATTGCCCAGCCAATGGTCGCGGCCGATCTCGAGCAGCTTGGCGGTGATGAAGCGCTCGACCAGCCCGAAGACATTGGCATAGGTGCGCCCCTGGATCTGGCTGACCAGGCGCTTCTCGGCGTCGGACAGCGAGGTGAACTCCCGGGCAAGGGACAGCCCATCGGGCAAGTACTTGCGGGCGAGGTCGAAATTGCGGCCACGGATGACGTCCTGTTCGATATCCCAGCGAATCGCCTTCGATGCCCTGATGGCGTGCGCATAGCGGTCGCTGTCGGGTAGTTTGACCAATGCGTTCATGATCTGGCTCCTCTCTGCTGCCCCGAAGGGTGGCCGGGATATAGGCGTCCGGCCTGTCTCCGGGCTATGATCGCGACGCCGGAAGACATGACCGGAACGCCAGATCGCAGGACGCGCTCGTGGATGCCTTGTCGAATGTGCTGAGGGCCGCGCAGCTGAGCGGCGGCGTGTTTCTTCATGCCGAGTTCACCGCACCTTGGTGCGTGGCCGTCAGCGTGACGCCTCAGTTCTGCGCACCGTTCCTCGGGCCCGCGGCCACCCTCATTCCCTATCACTACGTCGTCGAGGGAGAGTTCGACGCCGCCCTGGAAGGGGAGCAGAGACGGAAATTGCGCCGCGGAGAGCTTGTGCTGTTTCCACGCAACGGCAGCCATCTCTTGGGCAGCGATCTGGCGCTGCCGCCGGTAAGGGCTTCCGACGTGATGGCTCCCGCACTGGGCGGCCTCTACTCCATCCGCCACGGCGGCGGCGGTGCGGCGACAACCGTGATCTGCGGTTTTCTCGGCTGCGACAGCGCACAGGCCGACATCGTCGTCGCCGCTTTGCCTGCGATGATGACGCTGAGTGTCGATGAAGCGGGATCGGCGGAGTGGATCCGATCGACCTTCGAATATGCTGCGCACGAAGTGGCAAGCGGCGGGCCGGGTTCGGCGACGGTGCTGGCCAAGCTGTCGGAGCTCCTGTTCGTCGAAGCGATACGCCGCCACATCGAAACCTTGCCGGCCGAGCAGACCGGTTGGCTGGCCGGGTTGCGCGACCCGCAGGTGGCGCGAGCCCTCGCGCTGATGCATGGCGACGTCGCCCGGCCGTGGACCGTCGAGGAGCTGGGCCGCGAGGCAGGCATGTCGAGGTCGGCGCTTGCCGAGCGCTTCAGCCGCTTGATCGGCATGGCGCCCATGCACTACCTCGCCCGATGGCGCCTGCAGACGGCGGCGCAGCAGCTCAAGGGCAGCAGCGCCTCGCTGGCCCAGGTCGCCAACCAGGCCGGCTACGATTCCGAAGCGGCCTTCTCGCGCGCCTTCAAGAAGAGCTTCGGCAGCTCGCCGGCGGCCTGGCGCCGGGCTGTTGGGTAGCGGCCTTCCTTCGAACCGCAGGGCGGACTGCACAGGCCGACTGATTGTCGCCGTTGGCCTATTGTACCGCCTCCTGACGGCGCGAAGTGAGGAAGAAAGCCATGCCTATGCCGGCCGAGATCGACACCACGAGTCCCAAATATCTTCGCGACAAGTACGCCATCGTCGGCGTCGGCGAGACGACCTATACGCGCGGCTCGGGAGTGACCACGCGCGCGCTCGGCACCTGGGCGGTGCGCAACGCCATCGAGGATGCCGGGCTGAAGGCCTCCGATGTCGACGGCATGCTGTCCTACCAGTCGGGCGATTCGACCTTCTCGACTTTCATCGCGGGTGATCTGGGGCTCAGGCTCAATTTCTACATGGACGTGTTCGGCGGCGGCTCCTCGACCGAGGCGCTGGTCGGCATGGCGATCGGCCTGATGGAAGCCGGCATGTGCAAGGCGGTGGTGATCTTCCGCGCCATGAACGGCTTCTCCCAGGTGCGCATCGGCGGCACCGGCGCGCGCGCCGTGGCGCCGGTGTCGGGCGACGCGCTGCACATGCGCGCCTATGGCTGGCAGAGCGCCGGCCAGATGTTCGCGCCCAGCTTCATGCGCCACATGCACGATTACGGCACGCGGCCCGAGCAGGTCGCGGCCGTCAAGGCGATCCATAGCGAGCATGCCTCGAATAATCCGAAGGCCTTCTACAAGAAGCGTTTCACGGTCGACGAGGTGCTGGCCAGCCGCATGATCTGCAAGCCATTGCATCTGCTCGACTGCTGCGTGGAGACCGACAACGGCACGGCGCTGCTCGTGACCAGTGCCGAGCGGGCGCGCGACTGCCGCCATCCGCGTACCCTGATCCGCGGCGTCGTCGGCCGCTGCAGCAAGCCGCGCACCGACATGCACTACCAGCACGGCCCGATCTCGACCGTCGCCGGCCACTATGCGCGCGACATCCTGTGGCCCAATGCCGGCGTCGGGCCGGAGGACATCGACGTCACGGGCTCGTACGACGCCTTCACCTTCACCACCATGCTGCAGCTTGAGGATTACGGCTTCTGCAAGAAGGGCGAGGGCGGCCAGTATGTCAGCGACGGCACGATCCGGCTGGGCGGCCGGCGGCCCAACAACACCAGCGGCGGCCATCTCTGCGAGGGCTACACCCACGGCCTCAACATGGTGATCGAGAACGTGCGCCAGCTGCGGCACGACGCCGACGATTCCTGTCCGATCGGTCCCGACGGCATGCGCCAGCACACCTACGACTACCGCGAGGGCGGCTGTCGTCAGGTCAAGCGGTGCGAGCTTACGGCCAACCTGGGCTGGGCCAATCCGGGCACCGGCTCGGCCATGGTCATGCGGCGCGACTGAGGCGAGGGAGACGACGATGGCTGTTCAGGGTACCTATCTCGGCATGTCGCTCGACATCAACGATCTCGATGTCGAGAACCTCGCCTACTTCAAGCACTGCGCCGCACACGCCTTCCATCTTCAGAAGTGCACCAAGTGCGGCCTGCTGCGCTATCCGCCGACCACCGCCTGCCCGTGGTGCATGAGCGGGCAGTCGGACTGGGTGCCGGTCGACGCACGCGGCGCGGTGCACTCCTATACCGAGGTCCATCACGCCATCCAGCCGGCCTTCAAGGCGCACACGCCTTATCTCATCCTGCTGGTCGACCTCGACACCCAGAAGGGCAAGCCCAGCGAGCACGAGGCGCTGCGTGTCGTGGGCAACCTCGTGACGCCGGACGGCACGCTTGCGCCGCCCGACATGGTGCGCCGGGTCGGCATCGGCACGCGCGTGCGCATGGTCTTCGCCGACGTGGCGCCCGGTCTTGCCATTCCGCACTGGACGATCGACGACAGCGCCCAGCAGCCCGCCAAACCGTGGCGCTATGTGCAGGAGTGACCGACACCACGCCGGGGTGCTGGCAGTGCTAGCATCCTTGGACCTACACTATAGTTATTGACAAGATGCCGGTGTTTGATAGAGTCCCACAGTCTGTCGCTCTATCTCATCGTTCATCCGATCATTGCTCGTCGCGGGCCGCCGCGCGCGGCCGCTCGCGCTCGCGACAACGGACGCCGGGTCGCGAGGGGGGTAGCGGAAAATGCGGAAACTGCGGAAATTGCCCGAACCTCGCCGGCCGAGCCGACAGTGTCTCGTCGCGAATCCGGTTGCGGAAATTGCGGAAATCCCCGCAAGGTCGAGTTACGGCCTGAACTGCAGGGGGCGCGGCGCCAGGCGGGTGGGGTGGCTGACGATGCGCCAGGCGTCGACCAGCCATTCGCAGACCAGCCGGCGGGTGTCGCGCGGGTCGATCATCTCCTCGATCTCGAAGCGGTTGAGCGGTCCGATCGGCCCGCGCACGCTTTCGATGCGGGCATTGATCTCGGCCCTGAGCGCGGCGGGATCGGCCGCCTCGGCGAGCTGGCGTTTGTAGGCCGCCTCGATGCCGCCCTCCGGCGGGATGCCGCCGACATCGGCGGCCGGCCAGGCGACGCGCACCGACACCGCCGAGCGTGGCGTCGCGTAGTTGTTGCCGGCGACGCCGAAGCTCCGCCGCATCAGCACGGAGAAGATCGGTATGGCGGCCTGGGCGAACGCCACTATCCATTCGCCGCCCTTGCGGATGGTGCCGGCGATCTCGTGCTCGATGCCGACGGCGAAGCCTGGATTATCGACCAGGTTGAGCAGCGGCAGGTGGAAGAGGTCGCAGAGGTCGATGTGGCGCTTGAGCTTGTCGCAGCCGTCGGCGGTCAGCGCGCCGCCATTCACGTGCCGGCTGTCGGAGGCGATGACGCCCATCGGATGGCCGTTCATGCGGATCAGGCCGGTGACCTGGTCGGTGCCCCAGTGCGGGCCGATCTCGAAGAACGTGTCCTTGTCGGCGATCAGGCGGATGGCACGGCGGATGTCGAAGGTCGCCGTGCGCTTGCGCGGCACCAGCGTCAGAAGCTCGTCGTCGCGGCGATCGGGTTGGTCGCTGGTTGCGATCACCGGCGGCGCCTCGTAGGCGCTGGGCGGCAGGTAGGACAGGAAGCGCCGTGTCTGGGCCATCGCCTCCTCTTCGCTTTCGGCGAGGTTGTCGACCGAGCCGTTGCGGCAATGGATGTGCCAGCCGCCGAGATCCTCCTTGGTGACATCGTAGCCCATGGCATGGCTGACCACCGGCGGGCCCGCGACGAAGAGCTGCGAGATGTCGCGCACCATCACCGAGAAGTGGCCGAGCACCGCCTTGGCCGCACCGATGCCGACCACGCTGCCGAGCAGCAGGTTGACCACTGGCACGCTGGCGAGCTGTTCGGTGTAGGACGTGCTGCCGAGATGGCCGGGCAGGAACGAGCCGCCGCCGCCCACGACGCGCGGCCGGCCGGCCTTGATGGCGCCGGTGCTCTCCTTGGCCGCCGCCGAGCCGTCTTGCTTGGGCACCATGGTGGCGACGCTGCCGCCGCCCGACGAGCCGTCGAGCAGGCGGATCGAGGGCACGCGCAGCTCGATCGAGAGCTGGTCGAGGTAGCGCGACTTCTGGCCGATCGCGCCGTCGGCGTGGCCGCCGCGCGAGGTGAAGTCGTCGGCGCAGACGATGCAGGTGCGGCCGTCGATGCGGCCCCGGCCGCCGACATGGCTGGCCGGCGTGAACTCGGCGACGTCGCCGGCATCGTCGAAAGTGGCGAAGCCCGCCAGGCTGCCGACCTCGCGGAAGGTGCCGCGGTCGAGCAGGAGGTCGATGCGCTCGCGGCAGGTGAGCTTGCGGCGATTGCGCTGGCGGACCACGCCGGGATCGGTCGAGCCCGGCGCCAGGCGCTTGTGGGCGATCGCCTGCAAGGCCGCGACCTTGTTCAGCATCGGTGTCCAGCTCTCGCCGGCAGCCGGCGTCGGCGTTGCTCGTGCCGCATCGGCCGAAGGCTCGATGACGGCGAGGATCTGGCCGCCGTCGACGGCATCGCCCACGGCAAGCGCCGACAGTGCGGCGATGGTGCCGGCGCAGGGCGCGGTGACCGACGTTTCCATCTTCATGGCGCTCACCACGAACAGCGGCTCGCCGGCCTTGATCGCGTTGCCCTCGCCGACCTTGATCTCGACGATCGAGCCGGCATGCGGGCTCTCCACCGCTTCGTGGCCGGGCGGAACCGGCATC
>VGCQ01000125.1 GCA_016870055.1 Alphaproteobacteria bacterium
GCTGCGCGACACGGGGGCTTCGCGCCCCGGCCCGTTTGCAACACCGTCCTTGCAGGGACGTTTCAACGACCAGGAGACGCCGGTTCTTTCAACTTAAGCGTGGTCCGAAGAATCGGGGCAGGTCAGCCACGCATCTGCGAAAGCTCTCTTCGAGAAGGTAGCTTCGGCGCTGGGGGCGCGATAGCTCAAGCGGAAAAGCCGCTGTCTCTATCGAAAATCCATCCTTACGGCGTCAGGTCGCGCTCTAAGACGCCCAAGCCCGGCTCGCCGCTCGCACCCACGACCGCGAACAAGCGCAGGTCGGGCGCGATGACGCGATGGTGCGCCGCGAGGCCGGGATGACCTCGCGCCACATGAAACAGATCTGCGGCCAGCCATGCAGCAGGACAACCGCGGGCCCCTTCCCCGCCGTGACGCAGAGCAGGCGAACATCGCCCAGGTCGGCATGGCTGCGTCGAAGGGATTGGCTCATGCGGAAAATCTCGGCGTCGGGGCGCCGACGGTCAACTCGGTTCCGCGATTGAGGTGGACGGCAACGTCGCCCGCATGCTGAGATTGGCCCTCGGGGAGTCGGAGTCGCAGAGCATGAAACACATCACACGACGGGGTGCGCTTGCGGGCGCATCGGCCTTGTCGGTCGCCGGCGCCACGGCACGCGCGCAGACCCAGGGCAAATATCCCGACCGGACGATCCGGCTGATCATACCGTGGGCGGCCGGCGGGCCGGCCGACGCGGGCTTCCGCATCCTCGGGCCGTCGGTATCCAAGCAGCTCGGCCAGCAGATCGTGATCGAGAACAAGGCCGGCGCCTCGGGCATCATGGGCGCGCTCGCCTTGCAAGACGCCAAGCCCGACGGCTACATGATCTCACAGATGCATATGAGCGTGCTGCGCCAGCCGCTGCTCAACAAGTCGCTGACCTATCATCCGATCAACGACCTCACCTACATACTGCAGATCACCGGCTTCGTCATGGGCGTGGTGGTGCGCGCCGATGCGCCGTGGAAGACGCTCCCCGAGCTTCTCGCCTACGCCAAGGCCAACCCGGGCAAGCTGAACTGGGGCACGCTCGGCATCGGCTCGACGCAGCATCTCGCGATGGAGCGGGTCGGCATGGAGCAAGGCCTCACCTGGACGCACGCGCCTTATCGCGGCACCGCCGACACGCTGCGGGCGCTGCTGGGCGGCGAGATCGATTTCGCCTCCGAGGCCTCGGGCTGGGCGCCGATGGTGCAGGCCGGCCAGCTTCGCCTGCTCGCGGTGTTCACCGCCCAGCGCGCCAAGCGCTTCCCCGACGTGCCGACGGTGCGCGAGCTCGGCTTCCCGGTGGTCGTCGAAAGCCCGGGCGGCGTGGTCGGGCCCAAGGGCATGGACGCCGCGACCGTCGCAGTGCTGGCCAACGCCTTCAAGGTGGCGGCGCAGGAGCCCGAGCATCTGAGATTCCTCGAGAGCATGGACCAACCCCTGATCCTGCTCGACGGCCCCGCCTACCGCGACGCCATGGCGCGCACCTACGAAGAAGAGCGCGAGCTGCTGCGGCGGCTGAATTTGTTGCCGCAGTAAATATTCCTCCCTGCGCGTAGCGCGGGGAGGAGGTCGTGAACTGCCTCACGCCGCTTCGGCGAGCGGGACGGTCTTGACCTCGTGGGCCTGCAGGATGGGCAGGACCTCGGCGGCGAAGCGGCGAATCTGGTGCATGAACATGTCATGAGGCATGGCGCCGCGGTTGAAGCCGATCTGCACGTTGTTGGCGCCGGCGGCGTCGGCTTCGGCGATGATGCGACGGGCGACCTCGTCGGGCGTACCCCAAGGCATGCGCTCGGCCATGCGCTCGACATCGGCCATGGTCATGCCGCGGAAATCCTCGCGCAGCAGGGCGGCGGCGCGCTGGTTCTCCGGCCGGACATAGTCGGTCGAAGAGTCGCTGACATAACCCACCTTCCGCTGCGCCGCGGTCTCGGTGAAGCTGCCGTGGCTGAACAGGGTGCGATTGAAATAGAGATGATAGGGCGCGACCTCGCGCACCGCCTGGGCCTTGGAATCCGCGACATAGGCGTTGAGGCCGAGCGACAGATGATCGGGCGTGATGCGATGGCCGGCAGCGGCCAGGCACTTGGCGTAGAAACGGATGATGTCGTTGCGCAAGCCGCCGCCCGCCAGGCCGGGGGTGATCGGAATATCGTGGCGGCCGGCGAACTCGATCGATTCCTTGCTGCCGACGATCGGGATCCAGATCCTGGGGTGCGGCTTCTGCACCGGCCGCGGCCACATCGCGACGTCCTTGTAGGACCAGAACCGGCCCGAATAGGAGAACACATCCTCGGTCCAGGCGCGGGTCACGATCTCGAACGCCTCCTCGAAGCGGGCGCGCGAGTCGGCGAGCGGCACGTTGTGGACCTGGTATTCTCGCGGAATGCCGCGGGCGAAGCCTGAGATGATGCGCCCGCCCGACAGGCAATCGAGCATGGCAAGCTCCTCGGCGAGCCGCAGCGGCTCGTGCAGCGGCAGGAGGTTGCCGTAGATCAAGAGTTTTAGCCGCTTGGTGCGTTGCGCCGCGGCGGCCGCCATCAGATTGGGCGAGTTCATCAGGCCGTAGGGCGAGCAGTGATGCTCGTTGAAGCCGACGCCGTCGTAGCCCAGCCGGTCGAGCTCCTCCCAGGCTTCGAGATGCTCGGCATAGGTGCGCACCGCGACCTCGGCCTTGAAGTGCCGTCGGCTCAGCGGATAGGGCAGCTCCTGGCCGCCGTTCTTCAGGTGATCGAGGTTCTCGCCGTAGGCGAGCAGATCGAAGACGAAGACTTTCATCCCTTTCCTTTCCTTGGCTCGATGCTAGGCTTGCTCGACGGGGAAACAAGACAAGAAACACAGCAGAGGGGAACGCCATGAACCGCTCCTTCCATCGTCGCCATGCGCTCGCTGCTCTCACTGCCGGCATCAGCCTGATCGCGCTGTCGGATGCCGCGCTCGCCCAGGGCAAGTACAAGGAAGCGCCCGCGCTCGCGGACCAGGTGAAGGCCGGCCGCCTGCCGGCGGTCGATCAGCGGCTGCCGGAGAACCCGCTGGTCGTGCCGACGGTCGAGCGGACCGGCGAGTATGGCGGCACGTGGCGGCGCGCCTTCCTCGGCCCGGCCGACGCCAACAACTACGTGCGCGTGGTCTACGACGCGCTGTTCCGCTTCTCGCCCGACGGCGCCAAGATCGAGCCCAAGATCGCCGAAAGCGCCACGCCCTCGGCCGACTTCAGGAGCTGGACGATCAAGCTGCGCAAGGGCTCGAAATGGTCGGACGGCCAGCCCTTCACCGCCGACGACATCCTGTTCTGGTACAACGACGTGCTCTTGAACAAGGAGCTGATCGCCACCCTGCCCGGCTGGATCAGGAATGCCGACGGCACGCCGGCCAAGGTCGAGAAGGTCGACGAGACGACGGTGCGCTTCACCTATGCCGCGCCGGCGACGCTGTTCCTGACGGCGGTCGCCAACCAGGACGGCGCCGACCGCACCTTCGCGATGTTCCTGCCGGCGCACTACCTCAAGAAGTTCCATCCCGCCTACACGCCCAAGGCCGACCTCGACAAGGCAGCGCAAGCGGCGGGCTTCAAGAGCTGGACCGAATTGTTCGCCAACAGGAACGCGCCGCCGGAGAACCCCGAGCGGCCGACCATGGCGGCGTGGGCGCCGGCGAGCCGCGCCAGCGACCCGATCTTCACGCTGCGGCGCAATCCCTACTATGTCGGCGTCGATCCCACCGGCAACCAGCTGCCCTATATCGACGAGGTGCGGTTCACCTACTTCGCCGACGCCCAGGCGCTCAACCTCGCGGCCATCGCCGGCACCTTCGACATGCAGGAGCGCCACATCAACATGACCAACTACCCGGTGCTGAAGGAGCAGGAGCGGACCGGGAAGTATCGCGTCATCGCCTGGCCGACCTTCGGCGGCGCCGATGCGGTGCTCGCCATCAACTCGACCTACGCGGCCGATCCCGATATGGGCAAGCTGATGGCGGCCAAGAACTTCCGCGTGGCATTGTCGCTCGCCATCAACCGCGACCAGATCAAGGAGAGCGTGTTCCTGGGGCTGGGCGAAGCGCGGCAAGGCGTGCCGGCGCCGTGGCATCCCTACTTCCCGGGACCCGAATGGGCGCAGAAGCACACCGAGTTCAAGCGCGACGAGGCGAACAAGCTCCTGGACGGGCTCGGCCTCACCAGGAAGGACGCCGCCGGCATCCGGCTGCTGCCCTCGGGCAAGCCCGCGACCATCGAGATCAGCGTCGTGCCGGCGTTCGGCGCCTGGCCGGACGTGGCGCTGCTGGTCTCCAAGGACTGGGAGGCGGTCGGCATCAAGACCATCGTGCAGGTTCGCGAGCGCGCCCTGCACTTCAAGATGAACGAGAACAACGAGCTGATGGTCGAGGTGTGGAACGAGGATACCAGCGCCTTCCCCTACACCGGCAACGCCAAGGCCGATCCGCGCAACGCGCCGATCCTGACCACCGGGCCGCTGTGGCGGCGCTGGTACGCGACCGGCGGCAAGGAAGGGGCCGAGCCGCCGCCCGAGGTGAAGCGCATCGTCGAGATCGTCGACACGGCGCGCACGGTCGGTCCCGACGAGCAGGTCAAGCTCGCCCAGGAACTCTATCGCATCTGGGCCGACAATCTCTACGAGATCGGCACGGTCGGGCTCACGCCGATGGTGCAAGGCGTCGTCGTGACCAACACCAAGTTCCGCAACGTGCCGACCACGCTCGGCAACGACTGGCCGCTGCGCAGCCCCGGCAACGCGCGGACGGAGCAGTTCTTTTTTGCGAAGTGATCGGTATTCCTCCCCGCGCTCCGCGCGGGGACGTGTCATCGGACCGCGGACCTCCAGGTCCGCTCATACTCATGATACGGACCTGGAGGTCCGCGGTACCCGGGCATGACCCGCTACATCCTGCAGCGGCTGGCGCTGTTGCCGTTGCTGATGGTGGTCTACTCCTTCGTCATCTTCGTCATCATCCAGGCGCCGCCCGGCGACTTCCTGACGGCGTATGTCGCGACGCTGGCCTCGTCGGGCTCGTCGATCTCCCAGGAGCAGATCGAGGCATGGCGCGCCCAATACGGGCTCGATCAGCCGATGATCGTGCAGTACTGGCTGTGGGTGAAGCATCTGCTGCACGGCAATTTCGGCCTGTCGCTGGAGTATCAGCGGCCCAATGCCGAGCTGATCGGCGAGCAGATCGGGCTGACGCTGGCGCTGGCGCTGTTCTCGTTCGTGCTGACCTGGGCGATCGCCATCCCGGCCGGCATCTACTCGGCGACCCATCCACGGTCGCTCGGCGACCACGTGCTGACGGTGATCAACTATGTCGGCGTCGCCACGCCCAACTTCATGCTGGCGCTGATCCTGATGTGGGTGGCGTTCGCCTATTTCGACCTCAGCGTCACCGGCCTCTACTCACCCGAGTACGCCGACGCGCCGTGGAGCTGGGCCAAGCTCGCCGATCTCATGGCGCATCTCTGGCTGCCGGCGCTGGTGCTGGGCATCGCCGGCACCGCGCGGCTGAGCCGCGTCATGCGCGCCAACCTTCTGGACGAGCTCAACAAGCCCTATGTCGTGACGGCGCGCGCCAAGGGCATGAAGGAATGGCGGCTGGTGCTGCGCTATCCGGTGCGGCTCGCCTTCAATCCGCTGATCAGCACCATCGGCTGGTACCTGCCGATGCTGTTCTCGGGCAGCCTGATCGTGGCCACGGTCATGAACCTGCCCAATATCGGCCCGCTGCTTTTGCGCGCTCTGGTCAACCAGGACATGTATCTCGCCGGCGGCATCCTGCTGATCTACTCCTTCCTCACCATCGTCGGCACGCTGTTGTCGGACATCCTGCTGGCGCTCGCCGACCCGCGCATCCGGGTGGAGGGGTGAAGATGGACGGCACCTCGTCTTCCGGACCGCGGGCCTCCAGGCCCACTCATGAGCTTGAGCGGGCCTCGAGGCCCGCGGTCCGATGACCACCCTCGATCTCGCCGGCAAGGAGGCCGAGGACCGGATCGCGGTCGCCTCCAACTGGAAGCTCGTGTGGTGGCGTTTCCGCCGCCATCACCTGGCGGTGGCGAGCGCGGTGCTGCTGATCTTCATGTACCTGATCGTACTCGCGCCGGATTTCTTCTCGACCCAGGATCCCGAGCGCACCGACGCGCGGCAGGCCTTCATTCCGCTGCAGGCCGTCCATCTGTTCGACGACGGGAAGCTCTCGCCCTGGGTGCCGGCGGTGGTCGGCAAGCGCAATCCCACGACCTTGCGCATGGAATGGACCGCCGACCCGACGCGCAAGATCGCGGTGCACTTCTTCGGCACCGGCTACAAATGGAAGCTGCTCGGCCTGTTCGAGACCGACCGCCACCTGATCGCGCCGGTCGATCCCAACCAGCGCATCTTCCTGCTCGGCTCCGATCGGCTGGGCCGCGATCAGTGGTCGCGCATCATGCACGGCACCCAGACCTCGATGACGGTCGGCCTGGTCGCCGTGGCGCTTTCGGTCGTGCTGGGCGTCGTGCTGGGCGGCATCTCGGGCTACGTCGGCGGCAAGACCGATTCGTTCATCCAGCGCTTGATCGAGTTGCTGCAGTCGGTGCCGACCATCCCGATCTGGCTGGCGCTGTCGGCCGCCCTGCCGCGCGACTGGACGCCGACCCAGATCTTCTTCGCCATCACCGTGATCCTGTCGCTGGTCGGCTGGACGACGCTCGGCCGCGAGGTGCGCGGCCGTTTCCTCGCCTTGCGCGAGGAAGATTTCGTGCTGGCCGCCCGACTCGCCGGCTGCTCGCGGCTGCGCATCATCCTGCGCCACATGGTGCCGACCTTCATGAGCCACATCATCGCCACCTCTTCGCTCGCCATCCCGGTGATGATCATCAACGAAACCTCGCTCTCTTTCCTCGGGCTGGGCATCCGGCCGCCGGCCATCTCCTGGGGCGTGCTGCTGCAGGAAGCGCAGAACATCCAGACCCTCGCCCTGGCGCCGTGGCTGCTGATCCCCGGCCTGGTGGTGATCGTCGCGGTGCTCGCCTTCAACCTGGTCGGCGACGGCCTGCGCGATGCCGCCGACCCGTACAGCCATTGAGCGCGCCGTGACCGCCATCGACCCCCTGCTCTCGGTCCGCGACCTGCGCGTCTCCTTCGCCCTCGACGAGGGCCTGGTGCGGGCGGTCGACGGCACGAGCTTCGACGTGCTGTCGGGCCAGGTGCTGGGCGTGGTCGGCGAATCGGGCTGCGGCAAGAGCGTCACCATGCGGGCGATCCTGCAACTGGTCGAGCGGCCGGGCCGCATCACCCACGGCGCCATCCGCTTCCGCCGCGACGACGGCATCGTCGACCTGGCGCAGCTCGAGCCGCGCGGGGCGGCGATGCGCGAAATCCGCGGCGGCGAGATCGCGCTGATCCCGCAGGAGCCGATGGCGGCGTTCAGCCCGGTCCACACCGTGGGCGAGCAGATCATCGAGGCGATCCTGCTGCACAGTCATCGCTGGCAGGCCGGCCGCGCCCTGAGCCGTCGCGAGGCGCGCGACATCACCGTCGGCCTGTTCCGCGACGTCGGCATCTCGATGCCCGAGCAGCGCGTCGATGCCTATTCCTGGCAGCTCTCGGGCGGCCTGCGGCAACGCGCCATGATCGCCATGGCGCTGTCGTGCAAGCCACGCCTGCTGATCGCCGACGAGCCGACCACGGCGATCGACGTCACCACACAGGCCCAGGTGCTGGCGCTCTTGCGCGATCTGCAGGCGCGCTACGACACCGCCATCATCTTCATCACCCACGATCTCGGCGTGATCGCCCAGATGGCGAGCTACGTCGTGGTGATGTATCTCGGCCGCGTCATGGAGGAAGGGCCGGTCGACGACATCTTCCACGCGCCCAAGCATCCCTACACCCAGGCGCTGCTGCGCTCGATCCCGAGCCTGCACGGCAAGACACGCGTCGCCCTGCCGGTGATCTCGGGCGCCCTGCCTCATCCCTTCAACCGGCCGACCGGCTGCCCGTTCCATCCGCGCTGCCCCGACGCGATGGACCGCTGCTCCGCCGCCGTGCCGAAGCCGATGCCCGTCGCCGCCAACCAGCTCGCGAGCTGCTTCCTGCATCATGACGAGGCAGAGCCATGAGTGACGTCTTGCCGGACCGCGGGCCTCCAGGCCCGCTGACGACTCATGATGCGAGCCTGGAGGCCCGCGGTCCCCTGCTCGAGGTTCGCGGCCTGCGAAAATTCTTTCCCATCACGCGCGGCTTCCTGCAGCGCACGGTGGGCCATGTGCGGGCCGTCGACGGCGTCGACTTCACCGTCGAGGAAGGCGAGACGCTGGGGCTGGTGGGCGAGTCGGGCTGCGGCAAGACCACCGCCTCGCGCTGCATCCTGCGCGCCATCGATCCGACCGGCGGCCAAATACTCTATCGCACGCGTGCGGGCCGCGTGGTCGATCTCGCCAACCTGCCGCAGGCCGAGTTGCTGCCGCTACGCGCCGAGATCCAGATGATCTTCCAGGATCCGTTCGGCTCGCTCAATCCGCGCATGACGCTGTTGGACAACGTCGGCGAGCCGCTGCTGGTGAACGGCATGAAGAACCGCCGCGAGCGCGCCGACCGCGTCGCCGAGCTGTTGCGCCTGGTGGGCTTGCGCCCCGAGTTCATGCACCGCTTCCCGCATGCCTTCTCGGGCGGCCAGCGCCAAAGGATCGGGATTGCCCGCGCGCTCGCCACCAATCCTCGGCTGGTGGTCGCCGACGAGCCGGTCTCCGCCCTCGACGTGTCGATCCAGGCGCAGGTCCTGAACCTGCTGCTCGAGCTGCAGGCGCGGCTGAAACTCACCTTCCTGTTCGTCGCCCACGACCTCTCGGTGGTGCGCCACATCTCCGACCGCATCGCCGTGATGTATGTCGGCCAGCTGGTCGAGCTGGCGCCGACCGACGCCCTGTTCCGCCAGCCGCAGCATCCCTACACCGCCGCCCTGATGCGCGCCGTCCCCGCCGCCGATCCGCGCGTCAAGTCGGGCGACGGCATTTTGGGCGGTGAGGTGCCGAGCCCGGCCGATCCGCCGTCGGGCTGCTACTTCCATCCGCGCTGCCGCCACGCCGAGGCGCGCTGCAAGGCCGAGGCGCCGGCCTTGCGCGAAGTGGCGCCGGGCCATTTCAGCCGCTGTCACTTCGCGGGCGAGCGGGTGTTCTGATCGCCCGACGATCGCGACTGACCAGATGTCACACAGCGGCCTTCGCCGTCTCGTCCGTCGTGTAGGACTGCGCGAGCTTCACGTAGCCGGCGGCGATCCGCTTGAAGGTGGCGAAGTCCTTGTCGGTCAGGTCGCGCAACTTCTTGGCCGGGCTGCCCGCCCACAGCTCGCCGCGGCGCACGATCTTGCCCGGCGTCACCACGGCGCCTACGGCGACCATGGCCTCGCTTTCGACCACCGCGCCGTCGAGCACCGTCGAGTGCATGCCGATGAAGGCACCGTCCTGCACTTCGCAGGCATGCAGCAGCGCCATGTGGCCGACCGTGACGTTCTTGCCGACCACGGTCATCAGGCCACGCGCCGCGACGTGGACCACGGTGCCGTCCTGCAGGTTGGAATTCTCGCCGATCCGGATGCCCGGCCCGTCGCCGCGCAGGATGACGCCGAACCAGATGGAGGCGTTCTCGCCGACCTCGACGTCGCCCACCAGCGTGGCGTTGGCGGCGATGAAGGCCGAGCGCGCGACCTTCGGCACGAAGCCCTTGTGCGGGACGATCAGACCGGACATCGAACGGTGCCTCCCCAAAAAGACGAAGGGCGCCGCACGGCGCCCTTCGAGCATAGTCGATGCCGAGCCTCAGCGCTTGGAGAACTGGAAGCGGCGGCGGGCGCCGGCGCGGCCGTACTTCTTGCGCTCGACGACGCGCGGATCGCGCGTCAGGAAGCCGCTGCTCTTCATGGCGCCGCGCAGGGCGGGCTCGAACTTGGCGAGCGCCTGAGCGATGCCGTGGCGCACCGCGCCGGCCTGGCCCGACAGGCCGCCGCCCGAGACGGTGGCGACGACGTCGAACTGGTCGCGGCGCTGCGTGACGTCGAACGGCTGCTGGATCACCATCTGCTGCGTCGGGCGCGCGAAGTAGACCGTCTGGTCGCGGCCGTTGACGGTGATCTTGCCGGTGCCGGGCTTGACCCAGACGCGGGCGACGGCGTTCTTGCGCCGGCCGGTGGCGTAGGCGCGCCCCTTGCCGTCGACTTCCTTTTCGCGGATCGGTGCGGGTGTGGTCTGGGCCGGCGCGATCGGCGCCTTCTTCAGCTCGGCAAACGACGAAAGTTCGGTAGCCATATCAGCCGATCCTCGAATTCTTGCGGTTCAATGCGGCGACGTCGAGCTTCTCGGGCTGCTGCGCCTCGTGCTCGTGCGCCGGCCCCTTGTAGACGCGCAGGTTCTTCATCTGCGCCCGGCCGAGCGGCCCGCGCGTGATCATGCGCTCGACCGCCTTGACGATGACGCGCTCGGGGAAGCGGCCTTCCAGGCGCTTGCCCAAGGTCTCGCCCTTGATGCCGCCGGGATGGCCGGTGTGCCAGTAGAAGAACTCCCGCTCGGCCTTGCGGCCGGTGAGCCGCACCTTCTCGGCGTTGATCACCACGATGTTGTCGCCGCAATCGATGTGCGGGGTGAACGTCGGCTTGTGCTTGCCGCGCAGACGCATGGCGATGATCGAGGCGAGCCGGCCCAGCACCAGCCCGTCGGCGTCGATCAGCACCCATTTCTTCTGCACGTCGGCAGTCTTGAGAGTGAAGGTCTTCATGGCTCTTTCTGCGTTGAGCGGGCGCTTATGGAGACAAAGCCTAGGCCTGTCAAATGGGGCGGGATAATCTTTTGAATTCAATCAATTAGATAAGCGGTATCATAATACCACAGATGAATTTCCCTTGGCAGCGCGGGCCGGGCGGGCCATAGAGGCGCCGGCAAGCGACCAGACCGTCCGAGGATTCTTTACCATGAGCTTCACGTCGAAGGTGTTCCAGACCCGCACCGTCAAGATGGCCGACCGCGAGGAGACCATCGTCGCCGGCGGCCGGCACCTCTTTCCGCTGCTGCCCAAGGCGTTCGACGGCATCAAGCAGATCGGCGTCATCGGCTGGTCCTCGCAAGGCCCGGCGCAGGCGCAGAACCTGCGCGAATCGCTCGAAGGCACGGGCATCAAGGTCAAGGTCGGCCTGCGCGAGGGCTCGTCGTCGATGAAAGAGGCGGAAGCAGTCGGCTTCTCCAAAGCCAACGGCACGCTGGGCGAGATGTACGACGTGATCCGCGAGAGCGACATGTCGCTGCTCCTGATCTCCGACGCCGCCTTCGCCGAGAACTACAAGGAGATCTTCGCCGCCTTCCGGCCAGGCACGACGCTCGGCCTCAGCCACGGCTTCTTGCTGTCGCACCTGCAGGCGCAGGGCGAGGATTTCCCCAAGACCATCAACGTCGTCGCCGTCTGCCCCAAGGGCATGGGCCCGTCGGTGCGCCGCCTCTACGAGCAGGGCCGCGAGGTCAACGGCGCGGGCATCAATGCGAGCTTCGCCGTGCACCAGGACGTGAACGGCAAGGCGACCGACTATGCGCTCGGCTGGTCGGTGGCGCTGGGCTCGCCCTACACGTTCGAGACGACGCTGGAATCGGAGTACCGTTCGGACATTTTCGGCGAGCGCGGCATCCTACTCGGCGCCGTGCACGGCATCGCCGAAAGCCTCTATGCCCGCTATGTCGGCAACGGCATGGCCAAGGACGACGCCTACCTCAACACGTCGGAGTCGATCACCGGTCCGATCAGCAAGACCATCTCGCGCTCGGGCCTGAAGGCGGTCTATGACGAGCTCGACGACAAGGAGAAGGCCGCCTTCCGCAAGGCCTACAACGCCTCCTACCATCCCTGCCGCGAGATCCTGGAAGAGATCTACGACGACGTCGCTTCGGGCAACGAGGTGCGT
>VGCQ01000126.1 GCA_016870055.1 Alphaproteobacteria bacterium
GTCGCGGCCGTAGTCGACGATCAGCGCCCATCCGCCGTGCCGGCCAAGCCGCGCGCCGATCGCCGCCGCAAGCCGCTGGCCGCTTTCGGAGATCTCGGCCCGAGCGCCGACCGGTGCCTCGGGCAGGAGGGCGGCGTAGGGTGTCACGCCGGGCGCGAGCGCCAACCGCAGCGCCTCGCCGTCGGCGGCGAGGCCGACCATGCGCTCGCTCCAGCCGCCGGCCGTGCGCTCGAACTGGCGCACCGGCAATGCGTCGAAGAATTCGTTGGCCAGCAACAAGGTCGGGCCTTCGGGCACGTCGTCGAAGCGCTCGTGCCAGCGCGGCGTGATGCCATCGAGTGCGACCTGCTGCAAAGCGCGCAGGCGCGGGTTGATCTCGACCAGATGGAGGTCGATCGCGGCATGGAAGCCTGCGACGCCGCGGCTGGCGCGCAGCGCATCGGCCATCAACGTGCCGCGGCCCGGCCCCAGCTCGACCAGACGGAGCGGCGCGGGTCGACCCATCGCCAGCCAGCGCTCGGCCAGCCAGGCGCCCAAAAGCTCGCCGAAAATCTGGGAGATCTCCGGCGCCGTGGTGAAGTCGCCGGCGGCGCCCACCGGCAGGGCGCGGCGGTAGTAGCCGAGCCGCGGATGGCCGAGCGCCTCGGCCATGAAATCGGCGAGCGAGATCGGGCCGGCCAGCGCGATGCGTCGGGCGATCAGCCGGCCGAGCTCGCTGGTCATGACAAGCCTGCCGGCGGCGCCGCCGTCACGGCAGCGCCGGCCGCGAGGTCGCGCGCGCGATCAGCCATAGGCCGGCAGCGGCCAGCGGCAGCGACAGCAGCATGCCCATGGTGAGCGGCCCCCACAGGAAGCCGAGATGGGCGTCGGGCTCTCGGAACAGCTCGCCCACGATGCGGGCCATCGCATAGCCCACGCCGAACACGCCGCTCAGCAGGCCGGGCCGGCGGCGGCCATCGGTCAGGCGCCACACCAGGAGGATCACGATGGTGAGCACGATGCCTTCGAAGAACGCCTGGTAGAGCTGGCTGGGATGGCGCGGCAGCGGCCCACCACGCGGGAAGACTATGGCCCACGCCACGTCGCTCACGCGCCCCCACAGCTCGCCGTTGATGAAATTGGCGAGGCGTCCCAGGAACAGCCCGATCGGCCCCACGATCGCCATCAGGTCGAGCAGCATCAAGGGGTTGGCTTTGTTGCGCAGGGCGAAGGCGATGCCGGCGACCATGGCGCCGAGCGCGCCGCCGTGGAACGACATGCCGCCTTCCCACACGGTCAGGATGGCGAGCGGGTGGGAGAGATAGAACAGCGGCTTGTAGAACAGCACGTAGCCCAGCCGGCCGCCCAGGATGACGCCGAGCGCCGCCCACAGGAGGAAGTCGTCGATCTTGGCCGGCGACAGTACCTTGGGCGGCTGCTCGCAGACCCGGCGGACGACCTGCCAGCCGATCACCAGAGCGGCGATGTAGGCCAGGGCGTACCAGCGGACGGCGAACGGCCCCAGCTGGATCAGGACCGGATCGATCTCGGGATAGGGCAGGACTAGGGGAGTCATCGACCGGGCTTATAGCGGGCCGGGCAACGCTCTGCGAAGCGGCAAGCCGGTGCCGCCCATCGGTCGAGCAATCTTGACCGTCTGGAGGCGGCGGCGGAGGGTTGCGCGATGTCCGTCACGGCGCCCGCCCACCCGGTCCGAGCCGAGCGCCTGTGGGCGGCGCTGGCGGCGACGACGCTGCTCAACCTGCCACTCGGGTCGGTCTATTCCTTCAGCGTGCTGCTGCGTCCGATCGAGCAGGAGCTGGCGATCTCCCGTTCGGCGCTGTCGCTGGTGTTCGGTCTCGCCACGGTGGGGTTCACGGTGGGCTCGGTCGGAGCGGTGTTCCTCTACCGGGTGGCGTCGGCGCCGATCCTGGTGTTTGCCAGCGCGCTCGCCGCCGCGGCCGGCATCGCACTGGCGGCGACGGCCGGCGAGCTTGCACAGATGCTCGTTGGCTACGGCATCGTGTTCGGCACCGGCGGCGGCGTGGCCTACATCCTGCTGCAGCAGGGCGTGAACATGCTGGTGCGGCAGCGCCGCGGTCTGGTGAACGGCTATATCGTGAGCCTCTATCCACTGGGCGCGATGATCGCCACCCCGGCCTTCCATGCCTGCAACGAAGCCTTCGGCTGGCGCACCACCCTGGGCGGACTGGCGGCGGTGCTGGTGATCTGCGGCACGGCGGCGGCGCTGCTGGCGAAATGGAGCGGCGCGCGGCTGGTCGCGCCGGCAGGCGGCGCGACGGCCGAGCCGGCGGCGCTCGGGCTGACCTTCTTCAAGCTCTCGTCGGCATTCTTTCTTGCCGCCTCGGCCGGCCTGATGGTGCTGAGCCAGGCGCGCGAGATCGTTGCCGTCTATGGCGGGGCGGCCACGCTCGCGGTTGCCGCCACGACCGGCATCACCGGGGCGATCGCGTTGGCGCGCATCAGCGGCGGTTGGCTGGTCGATCGTTTCGCCGTGCCCTGGGTGATGTGCGCGGCGCACGCGCTGGCGCTCGGCGGCGGCCTGCTGCTGACGCTGTTTCCCGCGCCCGTCACGGCTGTGCTCGGGCTCGCCATGGTCGGCACGGGCTACGGCTTCGTGTCGGGCGCCACCGCCGGCGGCATCGGCATCTACTGGCCGCCGGCCGACTACGGGCGCGTGGCCGGGCGCACCTACATCGCCTGGTGCCTGGCCGCGGTCAGCCTGCCGGTGCTGGCCGGCTACCTGTTCGACCTCACGCGCGACTACGCCGCGGCCATGCTGATCGCCGTCGTCTTCAATCTCGCCGGCATGGCGATGGCGCTCACGATTCCCCGGCGGGGCTGGCGCGACGGCCGCTGAGCGCTGGCCGGCGACCACTCAAAAGGAACGCGGCGCCGGTCTGGGGGACCGGCGCCGCTGGGACAATCCGAACGACAGAGGCTCTTGTTCTTGCTTACGCGAGGGGGCGTCGGACGGTCCGTTGTCAGGCCTCGCCGACCGTCTCGAGGATCGAGGCGGTGAGCGCGTCGAGCGGCGTCTTGCCCGCCCACACGACGTATTGGAAGGCGGGGTAGAAGCGCTCGCTTTCGCTGATCGCCACTTCGACCAGGTCGTTGAGCTGCTCGGGCATCAGGCCGGTCGTGCCGCGCAACGGGATGGCATGGCGGAACATCGGCAGGCCTTCGTCGGTCCACAGATCGAAGTGACCCAGCCACATCTTTTCGTTGATCAGCGCCAGCAGGACATGGATGTCGTTGTGGCGTTCGGTCGGGATGCGCACATCGTAGGCACAAGTGAAGTGCAGCGCCTCGACGTCGTCGCGCCAGCTGAAGAACATGCGGTAGTCGCACCAGCGGCCGGCGACCTCGACCGCGATCTCGCGGTCGGAAGTCCGGTCGAAGGGCCAGTCGTTGGCGGCGACGACCTTTTCGATCATCTCGAGCGGGTTGAGATCGACTTTTCGTCTGGTCCGCTCGTGTCGCGATAACGCCATCGACCCACTCCCCAACCATTTCCGCTTTGCGGTTCCTGGCGAACCATTCTTGTCGCGGCTGGCCGACCTATCGTGGTGGGCACCCAAATACCCACAAGGGGTAGACTGCCATACGGGGGAGTCGACCTGCAATAAGAAACGGTACCCAAATCGGGGAAAGAGTCAGGGATTCCATCGATTTAATCCCCAGAGCTAAGATTCGAATCGCAAAATTTCGCTGATCGAATCGCGCGCGAGCCCTTCAAGTCGCTGCAAATCGAGCTCTCTTGCGAGTTCTGCTGGCTGTCTGTCATATTGTCGACAATCGACAATATAGGATGACGCCCTGACGATTTTGGACGCCTCGATTGCCGATGGCCGCGCAGCCGGCATTGGACGGTTGGCCAAGAGCACGCTGCGCGAGCGCATCGCCGAGCGACTGCGTGCCGCCATCTTGGCCGGCGACATTGCGCCCGGCTCGTCGCTGACGGAAACGGCATTGTCGGCACGCTTCGATGTGAGCCGTGGCCCGTTGCGCGAGGCGCTACGTCAGCTCGTCGACGAGGGGCTGTTGGTGACGGTGCCTTACACCGGCACCCATGTCGCGTCGTTGTCGGTCGAGGACGTGCGCGAGATCTTCTCGTTGCGCACCACGCTCGAAATCTTCGCCTTCGATCAGGTGTGGGATCGTCGCGACGACGACTTCCGCGCCGAGCTGCTGCGTCGCAACCGGGTCCTCATCGCCACCATCGATGCCGGCGACGATCGCGCCAGCATCTCCGCCGAGCTCGCCGTGCACGGGCTGGTCTACGAGGCGGGTGGCCACAAGCTCCTGCAGCACGCCTGGCAGGGATTGTGCGGCCGTCTGCAGCTCTACTGGGCGGCGCACCACCGCGCGCACGGCCGGCGCGGGCCGCGGCGCGACAGTCATGACAGCTATATCGCTGCCGCCTTGGGCGACGATTTGGCCGCGTTGCGGTCGGAAATTACCGACCACATGCGCCGCGGCGTCGAGGTCACCGAGCGCTTCCTGCGCGACGCGGGACTCGCCAACGTTGGAAAGAAGGGGGATATGACATGATCATCACACGTCGCCGCACGGTCGCCGGTCTGGCGGCCGGCGCCACGATATCGTCGCTGCCGCTCGCAGCGCGCGCCGGCACCATGGAGGAGGCCAAGAAGCGCGGCGCCTTCCGCATCGGTGTCACCCAAGCACCACCCTGGTTCTCCAAGGATCCCCGGACCGGCGAATGGACGTCGGGGTTGGGCATCTCGATGGGCAAGGCGATGGCCGACAAGCTCGGCGTCAAGATGGAGACGGTCGAGGTGAGCTGGGGCACCGCCATCGCCGCCCTGCAGGCCGACAAGATCGACATCATGTTCATGCTCGACGCCACCGACGAGCGCAAGCAGGCCGTCGACTTCCCGCAATCGCCGCTGCTCTACTACTCGCTCGCCGTCCTGGCGCGCGACGACCTGCCGGCCGCGACCTGGGCCGAGCTCGACAAGCCTGCCGTGCGCATCGCCGTGCCGCAGGCCTCCTCGATGGATCGTTTCGTCAGCGAGTTCGCACCCAAGGCCGATCTGCAGCGTTTTCCCGACAATGCCGCCTCGATCGCGGCCTTCCAGTCGGGCCGTGTCGATGCCGTCTGCCTCTTCCATCCGCCGCTGCTCGCCGCTCGTCAGCGGCTGGGCAAGGGCAAGATCGTCGTGCCGGCGCCGGCCAAGTCGCAGGCCTCGAGTGCGGCGGTGAGAAAGGGCGATCCGCAGTTCGTCGCCTGGGTCGATGGGCAGTTCGCCGACTACTACAAGAACGGTCAGACGCAGAAATGGTACGAGGCGGCACTCGCCGACTTCGGCCTCGATCCCAAGCTCGCGCCGCCGGTCATGAAGGAGATGATCAAGTAGGCTCGCGTGGCCTACCAGTGGGATTTCACGCCGGTCTTCGCCAATGCCGATCTGTTGGCGCAAGGCCTCGTGAACACGCTGAAGGTGACCGGCACGGCGCTGGCCTGCGGGCTGGCGCTGGGCTTGGTGCTGGCGTTGCTGCGCCTGTCGCGGCTGCGCCTCGCCGCCTGGCCGGCCGGCCTGATCATCGAAGTGTTCCGCACCACGCCGCCTCTGGTCCAGCTCTTCTGGTTCTTCTTCGCCCTGCCGTTGATCGCCGGCATCGAGATGACGCCGTTCCTGGCCGCCGCCGTCACCTTCTCGATCCAGTCGTCGGCGTTCTTCGCCGAGGTGTTTCGAGCCGGCATCGTCTCGATCGAGCGCGGTCAATGGGAAGGCGCGCGCGCCATCGGCATGACGCACGGCCAGGCGTTGCGCCGGATCGTGCTGCCGCAGGCGGTCAAGCGCATGATCCCGGCCTTCATGGAACGGGCCATCGAGCTCATGAAGACCACGACGCTGGTCGCCACGATCTCCTATGCCGACCTGCTGTTCGCCGCCAACGAGATCGCCCAGAAGACCTTCCGGCCGCTCGAGACGCTGACGGTCGCGGCACTGATCTACTTCGTCGTCATCACCGCCTTCAGCCTGTTCGCCCGCCGGCTGGAACGCCGCCTGGCGGTGAGCGGCGAATCGACGGTGCACTGACGTGGCCCAGTGGGATTTCTCCTCGGTGCTGGCCAACAGCGATGCGCTGCTGGTCGGCGCGGTGGGCACCCTGCGCATTTTCGCCATCTGCCTGGTCGCGGGACTCGGTTTGGGGTTGCTGATCGGCCTCGGCCGCTATTCGCGGCGGCGGGTCTTCTACTGGCCGGCGACGGCGTTCGTGGAATTCTTCCGCAACACGCCGGTGCTGGTGCAGATTGTCTGGTTCTACTTCGCGCTGCCCATCCTCGCGCCCTTCACCATCAGTCCGCTGGCCGCCGCGGCGCTCGGCATCTCGCTCAACTCGGCGGCTTTCTCCGCCGAGATCTATCGCGGCGGCATCCAGTCGATCGAGCGCGGCCAGTGGGACGGTGCACGGGCGCTCGGCATGAGCTTTCTGCAGGCGATGCGGCGCATCATCCTGCCGCAGGCGTTGAAGCGCATGACGCCGGCGCTGACCAACCGCGCCATCGAGATCTTCAAGATGTCGACGCTCGCCTCGGCAGTGGCCTATGTCGAGCTCCTGCAGCAGGCCAAGCTGATCGCCTCGCTGAACTTTAACCCCATCGAGGCCTACACCGCGGTGGCCGTGATCTTCTTCGTCTTCCTGTGGCCGCTGGTGCAGCTCACCTACCTCCTGGAACGGCGGCTGGCGAGGGACGAATGACGCTGCTCGCCGTCTCGGGCCTTGCCAAGCGCTTCGGCGGCAATGCGGTGCTGGCCGGCATCGACCTCGACATCGAGAAGGGCGAGCGCATCGCCGTGCTGGGCGCCTCGGGATCGGGCAAGTCGACTTTGCTGCGCTGCCTGAACTTCCTGGAAATACCCGACGCCGGCTCGATCGCCCTCGACGGCAAGCTGGTCGGCCGCGGCGAGCGCGAGCTGGTCCAGGTCCGCCAGCGCGTCGGCATGGTGTTCCAGCAGTTCAACCTCTTTCCCCACATGACGGCGCTCGGCAATGTCATGGAGGGGCTGTGCACGGTGCGGCGCCTGGCCCGACCCGAGGCGCAAGCGCGCGCCGAGCGCGAACTGGCGCGCGTCGGCCTCGCCGACAAGACGGCGCACTATCCCGCGCATCTTTCGGGTGGACAGAAGCAGCGTGTCGCGATCGCCCGCGCGCTCGCCATGGATCCCGAGCTGCTGCTGTTCGACGAGCCGACCTCGGCACTCGACCCGGAGCTGGTCGGCGAGGTGCTGGGTGTCATCCGGGCGCTCGCCGAGGAGGGTCGCACCATGCTGCTGGTCACCCACGAGCTCGGCTTTGCCTACCACGTGGCGACGCGCGTGATCTTCCTGGCCGACGGTGCCATCCACGAGCAGGGCACGCCGGACGAGGTCTTGAAGCACCCGAAGAGGGAGCGCACGCAGGCGTTCCTGGCGCGGCACAAGGAATTCAGTCTGTAGGGAAAGAGCATGACCAACGAACAGGCGAGCGCGCAGGCCTACATGCCGGACGCACGCAACGATCAGGTGCTGGTCTACGTGAACGGCGCGTTCGTGCCGCGCAACGAGGCCAGCGTCTCCGTCTTCGATTCGGGCTTCGTGCTGGGCGACGGCGTGTGGGAGGGATTGCGCCTGGTGAAGGGCAGGCTGATCAGCCTCGAAGCCCATCTCGACCGGCTGTTCGAGGGCGCCCGCTCGATCGACCTCGACATCGGCCTCGACCGTCGCGGTGTCACGAAGGTCGTGACCGACACACTAGCGAAGAACGGCATGACCGACGGTGCGCATGTCAGGCTGATGATCACGCGCGGCCTGAAGAAGACGCCCAACCAGGATCCGCGCTTCGTGATCGGCAAGGCGACCGTCGTCTGCGTCGCCGAGTACAAGACGCCGATTCCGGAAGCCAAGGCCAAGGGCTATGCGCTCTTCACCTCGACCTTCCGTACTACCGGCCCCGACCAGTTCGATCTGCGTCTCAACTCGCATTCACGGCTGAACCTCATTCAGGCGCTGATCCAGGCGATCAAGGCCGGCGCCGACGAGGCGCTGATGCTCGACCCGCGCGGCTTCGTCGCTTCCTGCAATTCCACGAACTTCTTCATCGTGCGTGGCCGCGAGCTCTGGACCTCGACCGGCCTCTACAGCTTCAAGGGCATCACCCAGGCCAACGTCATCGCGGCGTGGCGCGCCGCGGGCGGCATCGCCCGCGAATGCGACTTCACCCTGGCCCAGGTCTACTCGGCCGACGAGGCCTTCGTGACCGGCACCCTGGGCGGCGTCACACCCGTCACGAAGGTCGACGGCCGGCCGATCGCCGACGGCAAGCCGGGTCCGGTCACAAAGGAGGCGAGCGGCCTCTACCTGCGGTCGGTGGGAGCAGCCGCCTAAATACGCTATTGGCGTATAGACGCTTATAGCGTATGGTATCTGCGTCGATGTCGATGCAGATCGAGTACGATTCCGCGAAGGATCGGCTCAACCGAGAGAAGCACGGGATTGGACTTGACGCTGCATCGCTGATCTTCGCGACTCCATCCGTCCAATGGATCAGCCCGCGTTTGGGACACGGCGAGGTGCGGTACGTCGCGGTTGGCTTACTGGATGGATTCGAGTTCACCTGTGTCTTTACTCTACGCGACGATGTCGCGCGGATCATTTCTCTAAGGAGACCGAGGCATGAAGAAAGGGACCGCTTCTGGAAAGTCCGGCGCGGCCAAATTCGTCCGTCTGAAAATGACTCCTAGTCAGATGCGCAAGGCGTGGAACGGGATCGACTGGAAGCGCATAAAGGCGATGTCCGATGAGGAGATCGAACGCAATGCGCTGGATGACTTCGACAGCATAGTGTCGCTCGACAGTGCGACTGAGGCGCAGCTAGTTCCTCCGATGCCGGACGTCGCGGCCTTGCGGCGTCGTCTGAAGCTCAGCCAGGCCGAGTTTGCCAATCGCTTCGGCTTCAGCGTCGCAACCGTGCGCAACTGGGAGCAGGGACGAGTGATGGCCGATGGGCCCGCGCGCGTTCTTCTGGCGGTCATTGCCAGTGAACCTCAGGCAGTGATCCGCGCCCTGCGTCCCTCCGCGCGTTCTCGGTCCAGGAAGAAAGCGGCGTAGCGCTGCTCCGCCGCGAGCCTGCGCGCAGCCCTCGGGTCGCGCGTCAGCAGGCCGTCGGCGAGGTCGCGATCGATCAGCGAGTCCGGCCGCTCGGGAATGCGGCCAAAAACACCTGCGGTCGGTGGGAGCGTCGTGATGCTCGGTTCGCCAGGACTTGGAAGAATATATCCTATGAGATATATTGGCGCGAACGGTCTGGGCCATCGAGTTCCGTGATGCATTTGTCGAGGCATTCCGAGCGTGGCGCCGCGATGTGCAAAGAGCCGCAGCGACGTCGATAGCGACCTTGCAGCTGGTCGGGCCGATGCTCGGCCGACCTCATGCCGACACGCTGAAGGGCTCTCGGCATGGGAACATGAAGGAATTGAGATTCAGTGTCGGCGATGGTGAATGGCGGATCGCCTACGCCTTCGATCCTCGCCGGCGTGGCATTCTGTTGGTCGGTGCGAGCAAATCTGGCGTCGCATCGGACCGCTTCTATCGTCGGTTGATCTCGATCGCCGACCGTCGACTGGACGATCACCTGCGAGCGATACGGGGGCCCAAGAGGAGATGAAATGCCCGTAAAATTCGAAGAGATGATGCAGCAGTTGTTTTCGCCGAAGGAACGCACGGCGATCCGATGGAAGGCCGCCTCGATCGCGAAGCGCCATCTGGCACTCCGAGAGCTGCGTCAGGCGCGCAACCGCACTCAAGTGTCTGTCGCACGGCGTCTCGGTGTGAAGCAGGTCAGCATTTCGCGGTTGGAAAGTCGCGACGATCCGCGGCTATCGACGCTGACCAGGTACATCGATGCGATCGGCGGCCGACTTCACTTGATCGTGGAGTTTCCCGAGCATGAACCGGTTTTGCTGACAGGCGTTGCGCGCAACCGTCTGAAGGCGAAGAGAAAAGCAGCGTAGCGCTACTCAGCCGCCATCTTCCGCGCCGCCGAGCTTCTCGCGGCCCGCGGATCGCGCGTGAGCAGGCCGTCGGCGAGGTCGCGGTCGATCGACGAGTCCGGCCGCTCGGAAATGCGGCCGAAGCCGCCGCCGCCGCCCACGAACATCTCGACGACGTCGCCGGTGTCGAGGTCGATGGCGGCCTTGCTCTTCAGCTCCTCGACCGTGCCGTCGGCGCGCCGCACGCGGCAGTGGCCGCGCTGGCCGGGCTCGCCGCCCTGCAGGCCGTCGGGCGCCAGCCGGAAGCGGTCGGAGTAGATGGCGAGCTGCACGTCGTCCTTCAGGATCTCGCAGCGCCGCAGGAAGCCCGCGCCACCGCGCCGCGCGCCCAGCCCGAACGAGTCCGGCGCCAGCTCGTAGCGGACGATGCGGAAGAAGTCGTAGTCGATGTCGAGCGATTCGACCGGCGCGTTGGAACAATTGCTGAGCGGCGAGTCGACGGCGTCGCAGCCGTCGGCCGCCCGTGAGGCGCCGTAGCCGCCGCCGAAGATTTCCAGGTAGACGCTATAGCCCTTCTCGCCGAGGTGGCTGAGGCAGAACGCGGTGGTGCAGTCGAAGCCGGTGGCGATCACCTTGTCGGGCAGCGCCTGGGCCATCGCCTTCATCACGGCGTTGAAGGCGCGGTAGGCCGGGATCATGCGGGCGCGCACCGGCGCCGGCGGCCGCGGGTTGAGCAGCGAGCCGTAGGGCGCCTTGATGCGGATCGGCCGCGCCATGCCTTCGTTGTACGGGATGTCCGGGCTGGTCAGCACCGACTTCACGCAGGAGAGCGCCGCCGACAGCGTGCTCGAGTACGGACAGTTGAGGTTGCGCTTGACCTGCGGGCAGGTGCCGTCGAAGTCGATCTCGACGGAATCCTCGGCAATCGTCACCATGGCCTTGACCACCAGCGGATCGTCGGACAGCCCGTCGTCGTCGATCGCATCCTCGCCGTAGAAGGTCCCCTTGGGCGCCTGGGCGATGGCGGCGCGCACGCGGCGCTCGGAGTAGTCCTGCATCTCCCGCATCGCCGCCTCGACCTTGGCGGTGCCGTAGCGCTCGCACAGTTGCTTGACGCGCAAGACGCCGACGGCATTGGCGGCGAACTGGGCGTTGAAGTCGCCGATCGTGAGATCGGGCACGCGCACGTTGGCCGTCACCAGCCGCTCGAAGGCGCCGCCGTTCCAGTCGCGCCGGAAGTCGTACTTGCTGGGCGGGAAGCGCAAGCCCTCCTGGTAGACGTCGGAGGCGTGGATGTTGAGGCCCGGCGCGCCGCCGCCGAGGTCGAGATGATGCGCCACCGAGGCGCCGAACCCCACGACGCGGCCGGCGACGAAGATCGGCGTGAAGATGAAGACGTCGGGGATGTGCTGGCCACCCTCGAACGGGTCGTTGTTGATCAGGAAGTCGCCTTCTTGCAGCGTCTCGACGGGATGGCGTTTGAGGCAGGCGCGCAGCGTCTCGCCGATCGGCCCGAGCTGCATGGAGATCAGCTCGGCCTGCGCCACCGTGTTGCCGTGGCGATCCATCAGGCCGGCCGAGCCGTCGCGCGCCTCGCGCAGGATGGTGGAATAGGCCGAGCGGATCAGCTTCACGCCCATCTCGCGCGCGGCGGCGATCAGCGCCTGGCTGATCACGGCGTAGTCGATCGGGCTCAAGGCGCTCATGGTGATCTCCGCAGCAGCAGATTGTCGGCCGGGTCGAGCTCGGCCGTCCAGCCGGGCGGCACCCAGGTCGTCGCGGTATAGCCTTCGATGACGGCCGGCCCGTCGATCCGCTGGCCGGCGCCCAGGGCTTCGGCGGCGTGGCGCGCGCAATCGATCCAGGCCTCGCCGTGAAAGACCTTGGTCTTGTCCACGGCCCGCGT
>VGCQ01000127.1 GCA_016870055.1 Alphaproteobacteria bacterium
GCTGCAGCGAGCGCATGAGGTTGATCACTTGCGCCTGGATCGACACGTCGAGTGCCGACACCGGTTCGTCGGCGACGATCAGCTTGGGCTCGACGGCAAGCGCCCGGGCGATCGCCAGGCGCTGGCGCTGACCGCCCGAGAATTCGTGCGGATAGCGTCGGGCATGGTCGGGGCGCAGGCCGACCAGTTCGAGCAGTTCGCCGACGCGTGCACGCCGGGCGGCCTCGCCCCTCGCCAAGCCGTGCAGCATCAAGGGCTCGCCGAGCATGGCGCCCACCGTCATGCGTGGATTGAGCGAGGCGTAGGGGTCCTGGAAGATCACCTGCATGTGCTGGCGGCGGCCGCGCATCTCGCCGTCCGACAGCGCCAGAAGGTCCTCGCCCTCGAAGCGCACTTGGCCGGCCGTCGGTTCGATCAGGCGCAGCACCAGACGGCCGACCGTCGATTTGCCGCAGCCCGATTCGCCGACGATCGCCAAGGTCTCGCCGGCACGCAGCGTGAAGTCGATGCCGTCGACGGCGCGGACATGACCCGACACCAGGCCGAACGCGCCGCGGCGTACCGGGAAGTGTTTGACGAGGCCGGCGACCTCGAGCAGGGCGGTCATTGGATCACCTGCGACAGCGGCGCGCGGCGGCAGCGTGTCAGGTGGCCCGGCGCAACCTCGATCAAGGCCGGCGCCTCGGCCCGGCAGGCGGGCTCGGCGAACGGGCAGCGGGCGGCGAAGCGGCAGCCGACGGGCGGGCGGCTCATGTCGGGCACGCGGCCCTCGATCGAGGGCAAGCGCTCGCGCTTCTCGTCGAGCCGCGGGATCGAGCCGAGCAGGCCGACCGTGTAGGGATGCTCTGGTCGGGCGAAGAGATCGCGCACCGGCGCGCGCTCGACGATCTGGCCGGCATACATCACCGCCACGTCGTCGGCCATTTCGGCAACCACGCCGAGATCGTGGGTGATCAGGATGATGGCCGTGCCGGTGTCGCGGCGCAGGCCGCGCATCAAGTCGAGAATCTGCGCCTGGATGGTGACGTCGAGTGCCGTGGTCGGCTCGTCGGCGATCAGGAGCTCGGGGCCGCAGGCCAGTGCCATGGCGATCATGGCGCGTTGGCGCATGCCGCCCGAGAGCTTGTGCGGGTAGTCGTCGACCCGCCTCTCGGGCGACGGAATACGCACGATGCGCAGCATCTCGATGGCGCGCGCACGCGCTTCGCCGGCCGGCAGGCCCTGATGGCGCTGGATCGCCTCGATGATCTGGTCACCCACGGTGTAGGCCGGATTGAGCGAGGTCATCGGCTCCTGGAAGATCATGGCGAGCCGCGCGCCGCGCAGGTCGCGCATGGCGTCGGTGTCCAGTGTCAGGAGATCGCGGCCCTCGAAGCGGACCTCGCCCCTCACCGTGGAATTCTCCGGCGGCAGGAGGCCCATGACCGCCAGCGACGTGACGCTCTTGCCGCAGCCCGACTCGCCCACCAGGCCGAGCGTGCGGCCGCGTTCGAGCGACAGATCGATGCCGTCGACGGCGCGAACGATACCGTCGTCGGTGGCGAACGAGACGGCAAGCCCGTGCAGCTCGAGCAAGGCGCTCATCGGCTCTCCGCCGCCAGGCTCCTCTCGATGCCGGCATCGATTGCCGTGCGATCGAAGATGCCGGCGGGATTTTCGCGGGTCGGCAGGAAGGCGCGGAAATGCGTCCAGCGCTCGCGACTGACCGCTTCGAGCCGCGCCAGTTCGAGCAACGGCTCGACATGGTCGTCGACGCGCAGGTCGAGCTCGGAATAGTCCTGGTCGCCCCAGATGACCAGCGCCGCCGACTGCTTGCCGCGCTTGTCGCCGCCGGCTCGTTCGCCGGCTTTCATGGCGCCGATCAGCCGTCGCGCCAGGGGCATCGAGGCGTTCTCGCGGAAGAAGCGCACCGTCTCGGCGATCACTTGTGGGCCGGCCAGCATGTTGCCCGCGACCGAGAAATCTTCGCCGATCCAGTGACCGCACCACGGCACGCACTCGACGCCGGTATGCGCGGCGAACCGACCGTCGGCGCCCAAGACGTGGAGCTGGCGATGCTCGCGCCCGGCGTCGGGTGCGGTCAGCAGGCGCACCACGTCGGTGGCACCGATGCCGTCGCGGATCAGGCGCAGGCCGTGCGGGCCATAGAGCGGATTGACCAAGGCCTGGGTGCAGACCGCACCTCTTTGCGGCGCGACGTGCGGCACGCGCGCGCCGACGGCGAAGAACTTCGTGGCGACCGCAATGGCGATGCGGCCGCTGTCGGGCTCGCGGTGGATGATCGACCAGGTCATGCCGCGGTCAGCGTCCGGCGGCGTAGCCCTGCATGCCGCGCGGATTGGCGGCGGCCTTGCGCCACGGATCGTCGCGCGTCGCCGCAGTGAGCCGGCCTTCCGACCAATCGTCGTTCATCTCGACTTCGTGGCCGCGGCGGCGCAGTTCCTTGACCGTCTCGTCGGGCACGCGGCCTTCCAGAACCAGCACGCCGGGGCGCGCTGTGCGCGGCCAGAACGAGGATGGGAAGTGCTCGCTGTGCCAGGCCGGCGCGTCGATCGCCTCTTGAAGGTTCATGTCGCAATGGACATGGCGCAGGAAGAGTTGGGTGATCCACTGATCCTGCTGATCACCGCCCGGCGAGCCCCACACCATGTACGGCTCGCCGTCGCGGTGGGCGAGGGTGGGGGTGAGCGTCGTGCGCGGCCGCTTGCCCGGTGCCAGCGAGCCCGGCAAGCCCTCTTCCAGCCAGAACATCTGGCCGCGGGTGCTGATCGGAAAACCGAGCTCGGGGATGACCGGCGAGCTTTGCAGCCAGCCGCCCGACGGTGTGGCCGAAATCATGTTGCCGTCGCGGTCGACGATGTCGAAATGCACGGTGTCGCCGCTGGTTTGGCCGACCCGGCCGACCGTGGGCTCGCCGGCGCCGCTCGCCGAGACGCCGAGCCGCACGGCGTCGGCGCGCCGCAGCTTGACCACGCCGCCATAGCCGTCGACCTTGCCCGGGCGCTGGTCGAGCGAGGCCCTGGCTGGATCGATCAGCTTGCGGCGGTCGGCGTTGTAGGCGTCCGACAAGAGCGTGCGCATCGGCACGTCGACGAACTCGGGATCGCCGTAGAAGGCCTCTCGATCGGCGAAGGCGAGCTTGCTTGCCTCGACCGCGGTGTGGATGAAGTCGGCGCTGGTCGGGTCGGCGCCGTCGAGGGCGAAGCCTTTCAATAGCGCGAGCTGCTGCAGGACGACCGGGGCCTGCGACCACGGCCCTGCCTTGCACACGGTGTAGCGGCCGTAGTCGTAGGTGAGCGGCGCCTCGACGGTGGCCTGCCACTTGGCCATGTCGTCGCCGCGCAGCACGCCTTTGTTGCGTCGGCCCGAGACGTCCATGATCTCCTGGCGGGTGTAGAAGCGGTCGATCGCCTCGGCGACGAAGCCCTGGCTCCAGACCTTGCGCGCCCGTTCGATCTCGGCCTCACGGCCGCCGCCGCCGGCCTTCGCCTCCTCGAGGATGCGGGCATAGGCGTTGCCGGCGGCGCTGTTGCGGAACAGCGATGCGGGCTTGGGCACCTGGCTGCCCGGCAAGAACACCGCGGCCGAGGTCGGCCAATGCTCGCGGAAATTGTCGGCCACGGTGGCGATGGTCGCCGACGCGCGCTCGACCAGGGGATGGCCGTTCAGCCAATAGCCGATCGCGGGCGTTAGCACGTCGGCGAGCCGCATCGTGCCGTAGTCGCGCAGCAGCAGCATGTAGGAGTCGAAGGTGCCCGGCACGCAGGCCGGCAGCAGGCCGGTGCCGGGAATGAGATCGAGCCCGAGGCCCTTGTAGTGGGGGATGGTGGCGAGCGCCGGCATCGAGCCTTGGCCGCAGATCACCTCGGTCTTGCCGCGCGTCACGGCGTGCAGGATCAGCGGCACGTCGCCGCCGGGGCCGCAGAGGTGCGGCTCGACCACCTGCAGGGTGAAGGCGGTGGCGACCGCGGCATCGAAGGCATTGCCGCCGCGCTCCAGGATGCCCATGCCGACCGCGGTAGCGATCCAGTGCGTCGAGGCCACGACACCGAACGTGCCGACGATCTCCGGCCGCGTGGTGAACGGGTTGGGATTGATGAGCTTCACGGGCCGGGCTCCTCGCGTCGATGGAAGCCCGGGACCTTAAGCCCTGGGCGCCGGCTCGGCTAGGGCTTGGTGACCGGCGCCGCTTTCGGCGGCGATGCACTGCCGATGATGTTGACCGAGCCGGTTGCGCCGGGTGCACTGGGACTGCTGAAGGCGACGCTACCGATCTGCAATCTGCCGGCAGAAATCGTCGTCCCGCCAGAATAGGCGTTGGTTCCAGTCAGCGTGACCGTACCTCCGGCCCTGGGCATGAATGTGCCACCGATCACGCCGACGAGAGTGACGTTGGCACTCGTAGACGTCAGCGTGCCGGTGCCCGTTGTAGACCTGAGGGATGCCGATCCGATCGTCGTGCTTCCGGTGAAGGTGTTGCTTCCCGTCGGTGTCAGTATGCCGGCGCTGGCCGTCGTTCCAGCCGCTTTTGGCGGTGCCGTTGCAGCGACAATGGCAGGAGGAGAAGCGATAGGAGGCGCGATCGCCGCTGGACGAGCGGGTGTGGGCGCGATGCCTGCAGCGGACTGCTGACTTGCCACCAACTGCTGCCGTGCTTGGGTGGCTGCGACGTGCTGTGACGGTGGCCGTGTCGTCGTTGGCGGACTGCGCACTGCGATCGGCGGCGGCGTCGCGGCGACGCCGGAATTGTGCAGGCCCAACCCCGACCTGGCGAGCGCCGTGTCGACCGATTGGCTTGTCGGCGTCGGCGCTTGAACGGCTGGTCGCCGATCGAGGGCGTGGACGCTGGTCAGTTGGTCCGCGCTGGCAAGAACCGGCGCCCTCGGCGGCCCTCCCGCTGGCACGACGATCTGCGATCCACTGCGGCTCACTGTCTGGGCGACTCCTTGCGAGGTCACGCGCAGGGTGCTGCCGTGCAGGAGACTGGCATTGGCGCCGCCGCTCGGATCGACGGTGATGGCGGCAATGCCGCGTAGGGTGATCGTGCTGGCGGGTGTCCTGACGTCGATCGCCGCAGTCTTGCTGATGGCGCCGCCGACGATCCGGATCGTTCCTTGGCGCACGCCGAGCGTCAGCTCGCCGGTCTTGCTGTCGGGCTGGTAGGCGTACTTCTCCACCGTCACGGCGCTGTTGGGGCCGATCGTCACCGCCGACCCGTCGGTCAGCATGAAATGGGCCCGTCCGTCGCTGCCGGTAGTGATTGTCTGTCCGACCGTCAGTGTCGAGCCTGGCACAACCGATGCGCTACCGTCGGTGAGGCTGACGACACCGATCCCGGCCCATGCCGCGCCGGCACCCTGCAACGACATTGCGGCGATAGTCAGGAGCGATGCACGCACCGCGCGAGGAACCAAGCCACCCATACATCCAGGATAGCCTCGTTCCGCTAGGCGTACAACCCAGGCGACGGAGCTCCTATCGGCCCGACTTGTTGTTGTTGACGGTCTGCCCGGTGACGGCGCGGACAGCCTGGGTCTGGATGCGTGGCAGGTTCTGCATGACCTGCGGCGGCTTCACCGCGGCAGGGGCGATAGGCCCGACCTTGGCGATCGCCGGCCGGGCTTGCGGCGTGCCGCGGCCTTGGCCTTGGCCGCCCGGTCCCGGCTGGCCTTGTGCTCCTGGCCCTTGTCCTGGTCGGCCTTGTTGCGCCTGACTGTCCGGTCGGAAATGCGGGACGATCGCGGCCAGTTTCGGCGTCAGCTGCGAGTTGTTCTTGGTCAGGGTCGAGCGGTCGAACGCCTCGCTGATCGAGGCCGCCGTCGGACGTACCTGGACGCCTTGGCCGGCAGGCGAGGGCAGCGCTGGCTGCGCCGTCGGCGACGCCGCGGCGACGTTGGCCGCTGTGGCTCCCCCGGTCGACGGTTGCACCACTTGCTGGACGTTCTGGCCGCCCGGGACCTGGACGACGCCCTGGCCGGCGACGGGCAGAACAGGCTGACGGTTGCCAGCCGGCAGCGGGCCCTGGGCGGTCGCCTTCTCCAGCGGTTGGTGGGATTTTAGTTGTCCCGGCGGGATGACGGTGGGCCGCGCCGGCGGCGCGCCGGTCGCCACAGTCACCTGCGAGCCGCTCCGGGTGGCGACCTGCGTCACGCCCTGGCCGGTGACTCGCATGGCATCGCCGTAGAGGAAGTTGGCCGTCGTCGCGCCGCCGTCGTGCACCTCGACGATGGCGATGCTGCCGCGGATGCCGATGCTCGCCGATGGCGTGGTGATCGTGACCTCGGTGTTCTTGCTGATGGCGCCGCCGACGAAGCGCAGCACGCCACGCGTGGCGCTCACCGCCATCTCGCCGGTCTTGCGATCGGGGTCGTAGGCATACTTGTCGAGCACCAGCACGGCGTTGGGCCCGATCGTGAGCGACGTGCCGTCGAGGAACACCAGATGGGCGCGATCGCCGGCGCGCGTGGTCACGCGCTCGCTCGCCTGCACGTCGATGCCGACGCGCAGGATGCGCTCGGCCTGTGTCGGCGGTTGGCCGAGCGGATCGCCGTCGGTGACGGAGGTGACGCCGATGCGCGCCTCCACCGGAGCGGCCGCCAGGACCGCCAGCGCAGCCGACGCGACCGAAAGTATGCCCGAGCGCTTCACGTGAGCCTCCGAGACTAAAAGCGCCAACCGACGCCAATCAAAGTATTGAAGGCGTCGTAGGAGTAGGTGCTGAGAGATGCCGATCGTTGGAAGTAATTCGCTTGCCCCACCAGGGAGATTTTATCGGTCAGGGGTATGGCCAAAATGAGACCCAGGCTGAGATCGTTCTGGGCACGGATCGTGAACGGGTTGACCGTCGGGTCGGGCTGATCGTAGTTCGCCTGCGCCATGCCGGCGCTGGCGGTAGCCGACCAGGTGCGGCCATTGATGCCGAGCGGATCGGTGAATCGCACTTCCATGGCGCCGCCCAGGCCGAACTCGTTGTAGCTCTGGGCCGGCACCATGGCGGTGAAGCGGGTGAAGACGCCATTGGCGATCAAGGTCATCGACGACGTGAGCTCGGCGCGGAACTCCAGCGATACCACGCCTTCGTTGCCCGAGTTCTGGTTGTTGGTCGGCACCGTCGGGTTGTTGAGGTACTCGCGGCGGCGGCCGAACGTCGACAGCGTGCCGGCGATCTGCGGGCCAAGCGGCATGCCGGCTTCGAAGCCGGCGCCCCACGCCCAGTAGTTCGCCATGTCCTGAACGGCGACGTAGCGCCCGGTGAGGAACGGCCGGACCGCGAGATCGTCGAACCAACCCGATTCGAACGGCGAGGTGCGCGGGCCGGTCGTGAAGTCGAGGAACAGCACGTTGGCTTGCGTCACTTGGAACTGACGCGCCGTGTAGAACTGCAGCTCGCTTTCCAGCGCCCCGCCATCCTGCCGATTGAGATCGTAGCGATGCCGGATGGTGGCCGCGCCGACCACGTTGAAGTCGGGCTGCTGCGAGACGTTGGGCGTCGCCACCACGGTGGCGCTGAACGCCTGAACCGCGCCGGCCGGGCCGCTGTTGGCGTTGCTCGAGTAGCCGAGGCCGACCAGCACGTCGCCCGAGAACTGCGAGCGGCTGACCTTGCTGTCGACTTCCGCAAGATACTGCTGGGCGCGATCCTTGACCTCGGGCGAGGCGAGACCCGACAGCCGCGCACTTTCGAGATAGGAGCGGGCCGCTTCGTAGGAACCCAGGCGATAGTAGAGCACGCCAAGCTCGAGCTTCACCTTGGGCTGGTCGGCGTCGATCAGCAGCAAGCGCTCGAGGGCGGAGATCGCGCCTTCGAGGTCGCCGACCTGGACGGCAAGGTCGGCGAAGCGCACCAAAGTCGCCGGATCCGCCGGCTTGTTCAGCGTTTCATTGAAAGCGGCGTCGTACGCCGCGCGCGTTTCGGCCGACACGGTCGGTTGTTGGGCGACCGCCGGCATGGCCATCGCCAAGGCCGCCATGGCGAAGGCACGAAGTATCCGCATGCAGGGCGTAGTGTAAACGCAATGTCGCAGACCTCAAAGGGTCATGACTGCGCGAGCCGCATCCAGGGCGGGATGGCGGGCAAGATTTTCACACCGCCTGCGGTCAGCGGGGCGGACCCCTTGGCCGCGTCGGTCTGCAGCAGAGCGAGCGCGCGGTCGCCCGATCCCGAGCGCAGCTCGCCGACCTCTTGGTTGTCGCGATAGACGGCCGTGCCGGGCGCCGGCAAGGTGCCATCGATCCTGACCGGGAACAGCCGCTTCTTGATCAGCGCGCGGTACTTGGTGCGGGCCGTCAGCTCCTGGCCCATGTAGCAGCCCTTCTGCCAATCGACGCCGTTCAGCTCGTCGAAGCCGTTCTCCAGCAGCAGCGCCTTCTCGACGATGAGATCGCGGCTGCCGTCGGGCACGCCATGCTCGAGACGCACGGCATCGTAGGCCGCAAGCGGTGCTTGTGCGACCGACCGCGCCGCCAGCAGCGCGGCCGCTTGTCCGGCAGGCGCCAGCACGCGGATGCCGAGCGCTTCGAGCCTGGGATCGACAAACGCCACGGCGCCGTCGATCGGCGGCAGCGCCGCAGCGCCGGGGCCGAAGGCGACGGCCACGTCCATCTCGGCACCCATGTCCTCGATCGTGACCTTGGAGCGCAGCCTGTAGAGGCCGAGCTTCCTCGCCAGCGCCGGCGCGCGCTCGCGCTCGGTCTCCAACAGCAGTGTGTCCGCGCCGCCGTCGGCCACGAACATGTCGTTCAGGAAACGCCCCTGCGGCGTCAGCAGCGCCGCCCAGATCGCCCGACCCGCGGCGACCTTGGTCGTGTCGTTGGAGATCAGGCCTTGCAGGAAGTCGACGCGGTCGGGGCCGCGCACGGCGATCACCGAGCGATGTGCGAGCAGGCAGAAAGACAGGCCGGACATGGCCGAAAATTTGGCGCTTGCCGGCCGGCTTGGCAAGCCGGCGTGGTTTCGGGCGTCGGCCTACGCGGCGCGGAAGAACGGCTTGTCGCCGCACACCGTCACGCGATGGCCGTAGCGGCGGTGTGGAAAATAGTCGAACAGGGCGTGGTGCTGGGTGGCGCGATTGTCCCAGAACGCCACCGAGTTGGCCTGCCATTTGAAGCGGCAATGGAACTCCGGCGTCTCGATGTGGCGGTAGAGCATCTCGAGCAGCGCATCGCTTTCGGTCTTGCGCAGTTGCGGGATGCGCAGCGTGAAGCCGCGATTGACGAACAGCGCCTGACGGCCGGTCACCGGATGGGTGCGCACCACCGGGTGCTCGGCATTGGGGAATTTGATGTCGTCGCGGTCGGTCGCCTTGACGCGATAGTAATGGGCCTTCGAGCTGTCGTGCAGCGCCGTCAGGCCCCGCAGCATTTCCTTGATCGGCTCCGACAGCGTCTCGTAGGCGCGATACATGTCGGCGAACATCGTATCGCCGCCGCCCTCGGGCGGCACCTCGGTGAGGTAGAGGATCGAGCCCATCGGCGGCTCGGCATCGCAGCTCACATCGGAATGCCATTCCTCGCCGGCCACGTGCCGGGACTTCTCGTCGGCCTTGATCACCAGGATCTCGGGATGCTCGGCGAAGGCGATCGGCGCGTTGGGATGGGTGTGCAGGGGTCCGAAGCGGCGGCCGAACGCCTTGTGCTGCTCGATCGACATCTTTTGGTCGCGGAAGAAGATCACCAGGTTGTCCATCAGCGCGTCATGCACCTCCTGGAACTGCTGGTTGCCCAGCGGCCGGGCGAGATCGACGCCGAAGATCTCCGCCCCGATGGTCGGCGTGAGCTTGCGCACCTCGATCGTCTGATAGGTCATGGCCATCCTCCCACGGAACAGCATAGCACTGCTGGCCCCATCCGTCCTGCGGGCTATGTCGGCGCTGACCCCCTGCCGTCGTCGACGATGCCGCGTCGGCGCAACGCCTCGAAGATCAGCTCGACCTCGCGCTCGACCGTCGTCTCGACGCTGTGCAAATGGACCTCCGGAGCCTCTGGCGGCTCGTAGGCCGAGTCGATGCCGGTGAAGTTCTTGAGCGCGCCCGCCCGCGCCTTGCGGTAGAGGCCCTTGGGGTCGCGTCGCTCGCATTCCTCGAGCGAGGCGTCGACGAAGATCTCGAGGAAGCCATAGTCGGCCAGGCGCTCGCGCGCCTGCTGCCGCTCGGCGCGGAACGGCGAGATGAAGGAGACCAGCACGATCAAGCCGGCATCGGCCATCAGGTGCGCCAGCTCGATGACACGCCGGATGTTCTCGACGCGGTCGGCGTCGGTGAAGCCGAGATCGCGGTTGAGGCCGTGGCGCACGTTGTCGCCGTCCAGCAGATAGGTGTGGCAGCCGAGCGCCAGTAGCCGCCGCTCGACGGCGTCGGCGATCGTCGACTTGCCCGAGCCCGACAGGCCGGTGAACCACAGCACGGCCGGCCGGTGGCCCTTGATCGCCGACCGGGCGGCCTGGTCGATGGCGAAGCGCTGCCAGGCGAGGTTGCTGGCGCGGCGCAGCGGGAAGCGGATCATGCCGGCGCCGACCGTGGCGTTGCTCGAACGGTCGATCAGGATGAAGCTCCCGGTGTCGCGGCACTCGTCGTAGGTGTCGACGGGCAGGGCGCGATCGATCGCGAGGTTGGCGAAGGCGATCTCGTTCCGCCCGAGCTGCTTCACCGCTTCGTGCGCGCCGCTGTCGACATCGAGCCGGTACTTCAGCTCGCTCACCGTCGCGGTCGCCATGGCCGTGCCCAACCGCATCAGGTAGGACCGCCCGGGCAGCAGCGGCGCCTCGTCCATCCAGATCAGGTGCGCGGCGAACTGGTCGGTCAGGTGCGGCGGCTGGTCGACGGCGGCAAGCACGTCGCCGCGACCAATGTCGATCGCTTCGGCAAGGCAAAGCGATACGGCCTGGCCCGCTTCGGCGCGGTCGAGATCGCCATCGGCCGTGACGATGCGTGCGACATGGCCGCGCGTGCCTGTCGGCAGGGCGACTACCGCGTCGCCCGGCTGCACGCGGCCGGCCAGCACGGTGCCGGTGCAGGCGCGATAACCCGCCTCGCCGCGGATGCTGCCTTGCACGGTAAGACGAAACGGCCGCGCCGCGCCGGGCTCGGTGTCGACCGTCTCGAGATGCTGCAGCAGGGTCGGCCCGCGATGCCACGGCATGGCGGCGCTCGGCCGCGTGACGTTGTCGCCGTGCAGGGCCGAGACGGGAATGGCGACGAAGTCGGCCAGGCCGAGCCGCGTCGCGACGGCCCGATAGGCGCCGGCGAGCTCGGCGAAGCGCCGTTGGTCGTAGCCCACGCGATCCATCTTGTTGATCGCCAGCACGATCCGCCGCACGCCCATCAGTGCGGCGATCGTGCCGTGACGATGGGTCTGTGCCAGCAGGCCCTTGGTCGCATCGACCAGGATCACCGCCAGGTCGGCGGTCGAGGCGGCCGTTGCCATGTTGCGGGTGTATTGCTCGTGGCCGGGCGCATCGGCGACGATGAACCGCCGCCGCGGTGTGGTGAAGAAGCGATAGCCGACATCGATGGTGATGCCTTGCTCGCGCTCGGCCTGCAGGCCGTCGAGCAGCAGGGCGAGATCGGGCGTTCCCTCGCGCGCACCGTAGCGTTTGCCGTCGCGGATCGCGGCGGCGAGATGATCGTCGGCCACCAGATCGGCATCGACCAACAGGCGGCCGATCAGCGTGCTCTTGCCGTCGTCGACGCTGCCGCAGGTCATGAAGCGCAGCAATCCCCGGCCAGGGGCGGGAGAGGGAGCGTTCATCAGAAGTAGCCTTCGGCCTTCTTGCGTTCCATCGAGCCGCTGCTGTCGTGGTCGATCGCCCGGCCCTGACGCTCGGACGTCCGCGCCGCCATCAGCTCGGCGATGATCGCCGCCACGCTGTCGGCATTCGATTCGATGGCGCCGGTCA
>VGCQ01000128.1 GCA_016870055.1 Alphaproteobacteria bacterium
CTCCGTGCTCGACGACATTCTGAAGGGCACGCCGGGTGGCGCGCCGGCCCCGTCCTCCTCGGTCTCGCCGCTCGACCAGCTTCTCAATCAGCCGCCGACCACCACGCCGACGCCGGACAGCGATCCTATCCTCGAGCGATTGCGCCGGGGCAATTGAAAAGGGCCGGCTCGAAGCCGGCCCTCTCCGTTCAGTCAGGCATCGCGATCGGCCGATCAGGTGAACCGGAAGCCGATCAGCCGCGCGTTCAGATATTCCTGCAGGCCGATGCGCGACCACGCCATCTGCTCGCGCTGGAACTTGTAGTAGGAATCCAGCGTCTTCTTGGTCAGCGCATCGCCGGTGTCGCGCAGCTCGGTCAAGAGCTCGCCCCAAGCCGTACCATAGGCCTTGATGAAGTCGTCGGGCAGCTTGCGGAGCTGCACGTTGTGCTGCTTGATCAGCACTTCCAAGGCGCTGGCATTGCTCGCGTCGTTCTCGGCGGTAAGTTGGACGTGCTCGTCGCCGCAAGCCCAGGCGAAAATCTGCTGGATGTCCTTGGGCAGCGAGTCGAACTTCGCCTTGTTGACGGTGATCTCGTTGAGAGTCGCCGGCTCGTGCATGCCCGGCCAATAATACCACTTGGTGACCTTGTAGAAGCCGGCCGCGAGATCCTGCCAGGGTCCCACCCACTCCGTGGCGTCGATGGCGCCCGACTGCAGCGCACCGAAGATCTCGCCGACCGGCAGGTTGACGATGGTGGCGCCGAGCTTGCGCAGCGCTTCGCCGCCGAAGCCGGGGATGCGCATCTTGAGGCCTTTGAAGTCCGCCGCCGACTTGATCTCCTTGTTGAACCAACCAGCCATCTGCACGCTGGTCGAGCCGGCGTGGAAGCCCCTCAGGCCGAATTGGGCATAGGCCTCGTCCCACAGGGCCTGACCACCGCCGTAGCGCAGCCACGCGACCGACTCGTAGTTGGTCATGCCGAACGGCACAGTGGTGTAGAGGCTGAGGATCTTGGCCTTGTTCTGCCAATAATACGGCGTCGAATGCATGACATCGGCGGTGCCGCGCTGCACGGCATCGAAGGCCTCGAAGGCCGGCACCAGCTCGCCGGCGGCGAACACCTTGATGGTGAGACGGCCGCCTGTCACCTCGCTGATATTCTTGGCGAAGCGCTCCGCGGCGGTGCCACCGCCCGGAAACATCTTCGGCCAACTGGTGACCATGCGCCATTCCTGGCGCTGCTGCGAAATGGCGGGCGCCGCCATCGTGGTCGCCGCCGCGGTCGCGGCAACGCCGCCTACGGCGGCTTTCGTGAACTTACGTCGCTTGATCGTGGCCATGATTGTCGTCTCCCAACGGTGAGGTCCCCGAACGACACGAGCAGTACGCTACACTTGGTTCGACCGGGGAATGCTACACACCGCATGAGATACTTGTCAAAAGGCGGTGCCGGACGATCACCGCCGGCGCCACGCTTGCAGGCGGCCGAGCAAGAAGCGGTCGGCCAGCACGTGCAGGGCCTTGACGGCGGCCGAGGTGATCACGATCACGATACAGAGAGCCGCTGCCGCCGCCGTGGTGCCGGCTTCCTCGATGTTCACCGCCGCCACCGAAGCGAGCTTGGTGTCGGGGGCATAAAGGAAGATCACCGACGACACGGTCGTCATGGCGTTGACGAACATGTAGATCGCGACGTCGAGAATGGCGGGCAGGCAGATCGGCGCCGTGACGCGACCGAAGGTGCGCCAGATCGGCACCTTGAGCGAGGCGGAGACGGATTCGAACTCCGGATCGATCTGCTTCAGCGCCGTCGTCGCGGTGAGATGGCCGACCGTGTAGAAGTGCGCCACCGTATTGACCACCAGGATCGCCATGGTGGCATAGATGAAGTTCAGCGGGTTGTTGGGCGCATTGAAGAAGAAGATGTAGCCCAGACCCAGCACCAGGCCAGGCACGGCCATCGGCAGAAAGGCGAGGAACTGCACGACGCCGCGCATCAGGCCGAAGCCCTTGGTCTTCTCGTTCAGCCAGGCGCCGACGAAGGTGAGCGCCGTGCCGACGATCGCCGCGCCGAGCGCCATGCGTAGCGAATTGAAATAAGAGTCCCAACCGCTGGCGTCGAAGTTGGTGAACTCGTAATTGCCCAGAGTGAGGGTGAGATTGTACGGCCAGTACTTGATCAGCGAGCCCCACGCCGCCATGCCGAGGATCGCCAGGATGCCGACCGAGACCAGGCTGCAGAAGGCGGTGAAGAAGAGGTCGCGGCCGAGCTTGGGCTTCGGCACCAGCGGCACGGCCCGGGCGGTGAGCAGCGCCACCTGCTTGCGCTGCACCAGGCGGTCGACGACGAAGGCCAGAGCCGCCGGCGCCAGGAGCACCATGCCGACGACGGCGCCCATCGAGAAGTTCTGCTGGCCGATCACCTGCTTGTAGACGTCGGTCGCCAGCACGTTGAAATTGCCGCCGATCACCTTGGCGATGCCGAAGTCGGTGATCACCAGGGTGAAGACGACCAGCGCCGCACTGATCAGGCCGTATTTGGCGCCGGGCAGAGTCACGGTGAAGAAGACGCGGAGCTTCGACGCCCCCAGAGCATCGGCCGCCTCGTAGAGACGCGCGTCGGCCGTCGAGAGCGCCGTCACCAGGATCAGGGTGGCGTGCGGGAAGCAGTAGAAGATCTGGGCGATGACGATGCCGTCGAAGCCGTAGATCGGCCCGCCGAGCAGGCCCTTGAAGAAGCCCTGGTTGCCGAACAGGTAGATCAGGGCGAGGCCGGGCAGCAGCGAGGGCGCGAAGATCGGGATCAGCGAAATGCCTTGGAACAGCCAGCGCAACGGCAGCACGGCGCGGGTCAGCGCGTAGGCGTAGAGGAAGGAAAGCGGCACCACGACCAGCGTCGTGACGGCGGCGACCTTGAAGGAGTTCAGCGCCGAATCGAACAGCGCCGGCGTCGAGAAATACGCCGCATAGTTGGCGAACCACACGAACTTGCCGTCGCGATCCTCGAAGCCCTTGGCAAGCAACGCCCATAGCGGCAGGCCGACAATCAGCAGCAACACCAGGGCCAGCAGCACCACGCCCAAACGCATGGTGAGATCGTCGCGCGACAGGCCGACCCGCAACGGCGGCCGGCGATCGGACACGGCGAGCGTCACGCTGCGAACACCCGCAGCCGGTCAGGCGGCAGGGCGATGTCGAGCTTGCGTCCCAATTCGACTCCCAGATCGCGGATCAGGTTGCTGGAGAAATCGGCGGTCAGCGCCACGTCATCGGCTTCGCGCAGCTTGAGCGTGGCGCGGCAGAAGGCGCCGACGAAATCCAGCTCGGTCACCTCGACGGCGACCCGGTTGGCGACATCGGCCGGCAGATCGCGCACCCGCACGTCCTCCGGCCGGATGCACAGCCGCACCGCGCTGCCGGGCGCGAGCCCGTCCTGCGCGGCGCAGCGGAACGCGCGACCGGCGATCTCGACAGTGTCCGGCGCGGCCAGCTTGCCCGAGAGGAAGTTCATCGAGCCGACGAAGTCGGCGACGAAGGCGGTCGCTGGTCGGCGGTAGATCTCCTGCGGTGTGCCGACCTGCTCGATCGCACCGTGGTTCATGACCACGATGCGGTCGGCCATGGTGAGCGCCTCCTCCTGGTCGTGCGTCACCATGATGGTGGTGACGCCGAGCCTGCGCTGCAGCGCCTTGATCTCGTGCCGCAGCCTGACGCGGACGCGGGCATCGAGCGCCGACAACGGCTCGTCGAGCAGCAGCAGCCCGGGCGCCGTGGCGAGCGCGCGGGCCAGCGCCACGCGCTGCTGCTGGCCGCCGCTCAGCTGGGCCGGGTACTTCGCCCCGGAGTCGAGCAGGCCGACCAACCCCAACAGCTCGGTCACACGCGCGGCAATCGCTGCCTTCTTATCGCGGCGGCTGACCAGGCCGTAGCCGACATTGTCGGCCACGGTGAGGTTGGGAAAGAGCGCATAGGACTGGAAGACGATGCCGAAGTCGCGTTGCGCCGGCGGCAGGGCCGACACGTCGCGGCCCTTCTGATGGATCGTCCCGGATGTCTGCGGATCGAGCCCGGCGATGGCGCGCAACAGCGTTGTCTTTCCGCAACCCGAGGGGCCCAAGAAGCAGACGAACTCTCCCTCGACGATATCCAGGCTGATATCGCCCAGCGCGACGAAATCGCCGAAGCGTTTGGAGAGGTTGCGGACTTCGAGGTAGGACATCGGCACTTCACCCGCCCCGTTCATTCACTAGAGGATTCGAAACATCGTCACGAGGCCGTCTTCCCACGGCGGGTGCTTGAACAGCGAGAACGGCAGCGCGAAAACTTGGTCGCCTCACCTCGAGAAGAATCGCAAAGCGATGCGGCTCGAAGGGTGGGAACAAACACCTTGTCTGTTGTCCATCCTTCGAGACGGCGCTTCGCGCCTCCTCGGGAGGAGGTCCTCGAGGAGCGCTCCTCGGCGCGAGGATGGTGCTGTCGAATGGGCTCGCCCCTCCCTGTCCTCCCCGTGTGACCGGGGAGGACACGACGCGCCTTACCTGGCCTTGGGCGCCGACTTGCCGTCGTAACGCTTGGTCCATTCCGCCAGGATGCGGTCGCGGTTCTTGGCCATCCAGTCGACATCGACCTTGGCCATCAACCGCTCGCCGTCGGCCGGATAGTTGGCCGGCATCGACTTGACCTCGGGATCGGCGACGATGGCGTAGTACTTGCCGTAGAGCTCGTTGGCCTTGCGCGAGGCCGACCAGTCGGCGAGCTTCTTGGCCGCGTCGAGGTTCTTGGTGCCTTTGACGATGGCGGTCGCCTCCATCTCCCAGCCCAGACCTTCCTTGGGCACGATCAGGTCGATCGGCGCCCCCTTGGTCTTCTCCGAGGCGCCGCGCATGTCGAAGCCGATGCCGATCAGCCGCTCGCCCTTGGCCGCCTGAACGCACGGTGCGGAGCCCGAGTGGAGATACTGCGACACGTTCTGGTGCAGGGCGTCCATGAACTTCCAGCCCGCCTCCTCGCCCATGATGGTGAGCCAGCCCGCGACCGTAAGATAACCCGTGCCCGACGACGCCGGGTTGGGCATCACGATCGAGTCTTTGTACTCGGGCTTGACGAGATCAGCCCAGCTCGCCGGCTTGGGCTTCTTGTTCTTGTCGGCCTCCGCCGTGTTGAAGCAGACGACCGCCAGGAAGGCATCCATGCCGACCCAAGTCTCCGGATTCTTGCCGCTCTTGAAGATCGGCTTCAGCCGCTGCGATCCGGCCGGCGTGTAGGGCTCGATCATGCCCATGCTGGCCATCTGGCCGAGGCTGGAGGCCGCCAGGCCCCACACCACGTCGGCGCGCGGATTGTCCTTCTCGGCGATCAACTTGGCCGTCATGACACCGGTCGAATCGCGCACCCAGGCGATCTCGATATTTGGATTGTCGGCTTCGAACGCCTTCTTGAACGGCTCGAGCTGCTCGTTCTCGATCGCGGTGTAGACCGTGAGCCTGGTCTTCTGCGCCCATGCCTCGCCAGCCAGGCCGACTGTGGCCAAGGCCACGGCGCCCAGGGTCGCGGCGCGCCGCAAGGTCGTCATCATCGTCATCGCTAAGTTCCCCTTTTCGTTCGTTGCCGATCGCTCTGCTACGCGCCCCACATGACGTTTTCATTGCAAGCGCCTGCAAAACCTTAACATGGGGCTGGGGCCGAGCAAGGGCCGCGTGGTAGGGTAGGTCGTCAAGGAGACAGGAGAATGGACGGCACACCGCTCAAAGCCCGCCACACGCTTTCGCCGGAGATCGCCCGGCTGGTCGCCGAACACCGGCCTGGCGGCCCGCTGATCGGTGATTTTTACGCAGCTCCGGAGTTGTTCGAGGCCGATCTGGCACGAATCTTCCGGCGGCACTGGATTTTCGCCGGCTACGCCTTCCAGATCGCCCGGCCGGGCGACTTCTTCACCTACAAGATCGGCGGCGGATCGGTGATCGTGGTGCGCGACCGCGGCGGCGAGATTCGCGCCTTCCACAATGTCTGCCGCCATCGCGGTTCGCGCATCTGCAAGACCGAGCACGGCAACACCCACCGTCTGGTCTGCCCTTACCATCGCTGGACCTATGAACTCGACGGCGCACTGGTGCTCGACACCAGGCGGGAGTTCGGTGTCGATCGCGGCGAACTCGCGTTGAAGCCGGTGGCGATCGAGAACGCCGCCGGGCTGCTGTTCATCTCGCTTTCCGACTCGCCGCCCGATTTTTCCGAAGCGCTGGCCACGATACGGCGCAAGATGAAGCCGCACGCGCTCGACCGCGCCAAGATCGCGCATCAGATCGACTACGTGGTGAAGGCAAACTGGAAGATCGTGTTCGAGAACAACCGCGAGTGCTATCACTGCCCGCCCAACCACAAGGAATACAATACCGCGGCCTACGACGTGCAGCGCGACATGGCGATGCTCGATCCTTCGCTGCAGCCGGCGATGGACGCCATCGTGGCGCGCGCCAATGCCCGCTTCCGCTCACTCGGCCTCGATGAAGGCGACGCGCTCTCGACCATGACCGGCGCTTACTTCCGTTGCCATCGCACGCCGGTCGTCGAAGGCTCAGTAACCCAGAGCATGGACGGCAAGCCGCTGTGCAGCCGCCTGATGGGCGACATCAAGGAATGGGATTCCGGCACGCTGCGCACCACTCTGTTCCCCAATTTCTGGCAGCACACCAATTGCGATTACGCCGCGGCGGCGCGGCTGACGCCGATCGGGCCCGGCGAGACCCATGTCCGCGGCTATTGGCTGGTCGATGCGCAGGCGATCGAAGGCAAGGACTACACGCTCGACCGGCTGCTGCCGATTTGGGATCTCACCAACCGACAGGATTGGGTGATCTGCAAGGACCAGCAGGAAGGCGTGAGTTCGCGGGCCTATGTTCCCGGCCGGTACTCGCAGGTTCGCGAACGCAACGTCGCGCATTTCATCGACTGGTATCTCGGCGAGCTGCGCGCGTGAGCCTTCCCTCGCATGCCCGCATCGTCGTGATCGGCGGCGGTGCGGTGGGCTGTTCGATCGCCTACCACCTGGGCAAGCTCGGCCAGAAGGACGTGCTGGTGCTCGAAAAGAGCGGCTTGACGCACGGCTCGACCTGGCATGCCGCCGGCCTGGTCGGCCAGTTGCGCAGCAAGCGCAACCTCACCCGCCTGATGCAATATTCGGCCCAGCTCTACGGCCGGCTCGAGGCGGAGACCGGCCAGGCGACGGAGTGGAAGCCGGTCGGCAGCTTGCGGCTCGCCTCGTCGGAGGAGCGTTGGAGCGAGCTCAAGCGCATGGCGACCACGGCGCGCAGCTTCGACTTCGAGCTGCACACCCTCTCGCCCAAGGAGGCGCAGGGCAAGTTCCCGCTGATCGCGCCGGACGGCATCGTGGGCGCGGTGTTCGTCCCCAATGATGGCTCGGTCGAGCCGTCTAGCCTCACCATGGCCTACGCCAAGGGTGCGCGAACGGCGGGCGTGCGCATTGTCGAGAACGTGTTGGTCACCGGCTTCGAGGTGGCTGGCCGGCGGATCAGCCGCGTGCTGACCGACCAGGGCGCCGTCGCGTGCGAGATCGTCGTCGTGGCGGCAGGCATCTGGGCGCGCGACGTGGCGCGCATGGCGGGAGTCAGTGTGCCGGCCGGCGCCGTCGAGCATCAGTACCTGATCACCGAGAAAAGCAACGCCATCCCGGCCGGCCTGCCGACCCTGCGCGATCCCGACCGCATCTTCTATCTCAAGCCCGAACCCGGAGCGCTGGCGGTCGGCGGCTGGGAGAAGGGAACGCCGACCTTCGGCGCCAGCGGCGTTCCCTTTGCCTTCGGTCGCGAGCTGCTGCAGCCCAACCAGGATCGGCTGGAGCAGTTCCTGCTGCCGGCCGCCGAGCGCCTGCCGGTGCTGAACGAACTCGGCATCCGCACAGTGATCAACGGGCCGATCCCGATCTCGCCCGACGGCGAGCCGATCATGGGGTTGGCGCCGGAACGCGACAATGTCTATGTCGCCTGCGGCTTCACCTCGGGCATCGCGGCCTCCGGCGGCGCCGGCAAAGCGATGGCCGAGTGGATCGTCGACGGCGAACCCGGCCTCGATCTCTGGGCATTCGACGTGCGCCGCTTCGGCAGCCATCACATGAGCGCCAAGTACCTGGCCGAGCGCAGCGTCGACAGCTACTGGCGCTACTATCAGATCCACTATCCCATCGAAGAGCTGGAATCGGCGCGCGGCGGCCGGCGCTCGCCGCTCTATCCGCTGCTCAAGGCCAAGAACGCGGTGTTCGGCTCGCGCTTCGGCTGGGAGCGACCCAACTGGTTCGCGCCAGCGGGCGCCCCGGCGATCGACGAGCCGTCGTTCGAGGGCCGGCCCAACTGGTTCGGCGCGGTCGGCGCGGAGTGCCGCGCCGCGCGCGAGCGCGCCGTGCTGATCGACCAGAGTTCCTTCTCCAAGTTCGAGATCGCGGGTCCCGGCGCGTTCGCCGCCCTTCAGAGGCTCGCCGCCAACGATCTCGACAAGCCGGCGGGGGCGCTGGTCTATACCCAGCTCTGCAACGAGCGCGGCGGCATCGAGGCCGATCTCACCTTCGCCCGCCTCGACGAGAACCGCTTCTACATGGTGACCGGCAGCGCCTTCGGCGTGCGCGACATGGGATGGATCAAGTCCCATCTGCCGACCGACGGCTCGGTCACCGTGCAGGACGTCACCTCGGCGCGCGCCACCATCAACCTCGCGGGCCCGCTGTCGCGTCAGATCCTCGAGCAGGTGGCCGACGGCGACGTCGCCAACCAAGCGTTCCCCTATATGACGGCCCGCCACCTGCATATCGGCTTCGCGCCGGTACTGGCGCTGCGCGTCACCTATCTCGGCGAGCTCGGCTGGGAGCTGCACCTGCCCGCCGAGTATGCCGCGCACGTCTACGAGCTGTTGTGGGCGGCCGGCCGCGACCTGGGTCTCGCCAATGCCGGCTATCGCGCCATCGATTCGCTACGCCTGGAGAAGCGCTATCTTTATTGGGGCGCCGACATCACGCCCGACTACACGCCGTTCGAGGCCGGCCTGGGCTTCGCCGTGTCGTTCAAGAAGACGTCGGACTTCATCGGCCGCGCCGCGTTGGAGAAGGCCAAGGCCGCCGGTCCGGCGTACAAGCTGATCACCCTCCTGGTCGATGCCGACGTGCAGCTCTACGGCGGCGAGGCGATCCGCCGCAACGGCAAGGTGCTGGGCGTCACCTCGTCGGCGGGCTGGGGCCACACGATCGGCAAGGCGATCGCCTTCGGCTACGTGCCGGCCGACGAGGCGGGCCACGGCGACTATGAGATCGAGGCCTTCACCCGCCGTCACGCCGCGCGGCGCATCGACGGCGCGGCGGTCGACCCCCAACGCAAGAAGATTCTCTCATAGGACGGCGGGCCTCCAGGCCTGCATTCATGATTCATGAGCGGGCCTGGAGGCCCGCGGTCCTATGACTTCGCCTCGTCCCGCTCTAAGCCCTGCCCAACGCCGCACCGACGGCGGCCAGCCAGTGGCGCACCACGCGCTCGTCGGCGCGACCGGCCAGGCCGGCCAGCTTGCGTTCGACGGCGGCCACGCGGGTCCGGCAGCGCGTGAGCAGCCGACGGCCCTTGGCGGTGGCGGTGAGCCGCAGGATGCGGCCATGCGTGGCATCGGCCGACTTGGTGACGGCATCCGCCCTTTCGAGGTTGCCGACGATCACGTTGATGGTCTGCGGCGTGAGGAAGGTGAGCCGCGCCAAGTCGGCCCCCGACAGACCGGGATAGGCGACGATCATGGTGAGCACGCTGAATTGCGGCGGCGTAACCTCGACATCCGCCAGCGCCTTCTCCAGGGCGGCCCGCACCGCGACGTTCGCCTGGCGTACCAGGTAGGCGAGATGACCCTCAGGTCCGCGCTTGCCCTCGCCGGGCCGCGGGATCGCCGTCTGGACTCCGCGGCGCTTATCAGCTCTCTTATATTTCATCAGAGTTCGAATATACTGGAACGACCATCATGGACCAACAGCTCGCCGACCTCGTGCGCCGCCATCTCGCCGCGGAGAACGGCCAGGACCTCGCCGGCACCCTGGCCACTCTTCATCCCGACTGCCATTTCGAGGACCTCGCGACCGGCCAAGTCTGGCACGGTCACGCCGGCGCCGCCGCCCATTATCGCCAATGGTGGACGACCTTCGACGTCACGGTGAAGCGCGGCGCGGGCCAGCGCGGCGGCTGGCTCGAGGACGGTGGTTACATCGCCGAGGCGACCTGGCACGGCCGCCATATCGGTTGCTTCCTCGGCATCGAGCCGAGCGGCCGGGCAATCGTGCAGCCCTTCGTGGTGGTGCTGACCTTCCGCGACGGGTTGATGGCGAGCGAGCGTTTCCACTACGACCTCGCCACACTTCTGCGCCAGATCGCTGGCGATCCGATCCCGGCCGTGCAGGCGCTGCCTCATCGCGGAGCAGAGGGACAGGCTACCTGAACACCGCCTTCAGCTCGGCCGTCGGCAGGGTGTCGCGCATCCAGGTGAAGCGTCCGGCCTTCATCTCGCGCGCACCCGTCATGAAGGCGGCGAGCGCCAGCCGCGACAGCGCGCCGCCGACGCTGATGCGCTTGACGCCGACCGCGGCGATCTGCTCGGCGGTGAGGTCGGGATTGCCGGCGCTCATCACCACGTTGACGGGCTTGCCCACCGCCGACACGACGGTGCGCATGTCGGCGAGCTCGCGCAGGCCAGGCGCGTAGAGCACGTCGGCGCCCGCCTTCTCGAAGGCCTGCAGGCGGCGGATCGTGTCGTCGAGGTCCTTGACGCCGCGGATCAGGTTCTCGGCCCGCGCCGTGAAGGTGAAGGGCACCGGCAGCGAACGCGCCATCTCGACGCCCGCCGCCACGCGCTCGACGGCATGGTTGAAGTCATAGATGCGCTCGCCGCTCCAGTCCTCGATCGAGCCGCCGGAAATGCCGACTGCGGCGGCATCGCGCAGGATGGCTGCGGCCGCTTTGGGATCGTCGGCATAGCCGTTCTCCAGGTCGGCATTGACCGGCAGATCGGTCGCCGCGGCGATGACACGGCAATTCTCCAGGAGCTCGGCGCGACTCACGGCACCCTCGCCGTCGGCCCGGCCGAGGGCATTGGACATGCCGAGGCTGGTCGTAGCCAACGCTGCGAAACCCAGCGACTGCAGGAGCTTGGCCGAGCCCGCGTCCCACGGATTGGGCAACAACAGCAATCCCGGCCGGGCATGCAGGTCGCGGAAGGTCTGGCCTTTTTCGGCAAGGCTGGGCATGGAAGGTCTCCGATTGATCGACGCCGAGCAGAGCACCCATGGAGCCCACCGCGCAACGAGAACTCGCCCGACTGCTGGCCGGGCTTCGCCGTGACGGCCGCCAGCAGAGCGGCCTCGAGCCGCGGCTGGTGCCGACCGACAACGCGACCGCCTATCGAGTGGCCGGTCTGGTCGCCGAGGAGCTCGGCTGGGCAGTGGCCGGCTGGAAGATCGCGGCGATGAAAGAGGAGATGCAAACCCGCATTTCCCGGATGAGCCATTGAAGTGGCCCCGCGCCGATTCCATTTGAGCCATAGGCTTGAGCGTTTTGTTTCATTGGATCGGGGTCGCAGATGGTGCAGCCAGCGGGTGAAGCCCAATCCGATGCCCTGCGGCTCGATTTCGACCGCCGCCTCAAGATTGAGTTTCACGGTTCGAGTGTCACCTCCGATGCCGGCTTGCTGGCCTATCGCGAACTTGATGACGCACTCGG
>VGCQ01000129.1 GCA_016870055.1 Alphaproteobacteria bacterium
GTCGGCGACCGACTGGTACAAGTCGGGGCGCTTCGACGCGATGCTGCTCGCCATGCTGCGTCACTATGACGACGTTCAGGCGGTCATGCTGCCGACGCTGGGAGAGGAGCGGCGCTCCACCTACTCGATCTTCCTGCCGATCTCGCCCAAGACCGGTCGCGTGCTGCAAGTGCCGCTGCTCAAGACCGACGCCGTGGCCGGCACCATCGCCTACCGTGACGAGGACGGCACGCTGGTCGAGACACCGGTCACCGGCGGCAACGTCAAGTTGCAGTGGAAGGCCGACTGGGCCGGGCGCTGGTTCGCGCTCGGTGTCGACTACGAGATGTACGGCAAGGACCTCATCCCCTCGGCCGAGCTGTCGGCGAGGATCGTGAGGATCCTGGGCGGCCAGCCGCCGGAGGGCTTCAACTTCGAGCTGTTCCTCGACGAGGAGGGCAAGAAGATCTCGAAGTCCAAGGGCAACGGCCTGTCGGTCGAGGAATGGCTGCGCTATGCGCCGCCCGAGTCGCTGGCGCTCTACATGCAGCAGCAGCCGCGCCGGGCCAAGCGGCTCCACTTCGACGTCATCCCGCGTGCCGTCGACGACTACCTCGCAGCGGCCGAGAAGCTGCCGCACGAGGAACCGGCCAAGGCGCTGGAGAACGCCGCTTGGCACATCCACGACGGCAAGCCGGTCGACCACCATTCGGCTGGCGTGACCTTCGGCATGCTGCTCAATCTCGCAAGCGTGGCGCACACCGAGGACAAGGATGTGCTGTGGCAATACCTGCGCCGCTATGTGCCGGGCGCCACGCCCGAGAACGCGCCGTACCTCGATCGCCTGCTGGCCGGTGCGGTGGCCTACTACCAGGACTTCGTGAAGTCGTCGAAGAAGTTCCGCCTACCCGTCGGCAAGGAGTGCGAGGCCCTGCAGGATCTTGCCGCAGCGCTCGCCAACTTGCCCGACGAGTCCACGGCGGAATTCATCCAGAACGAGGTCTACGAGGCGGGCAAGCGCCACTTCGCCCAGGCCGAGCTGCGGCAATGGTTTAAGACCCTCTACGAGGTTCTGCTGGGCAGTGAGCAGGGGCCGCGCATGGGCGCCTTCATCAAGCTCTACGGCCGCGACAACGTCGTGCGCCTGATCGAGCGCGCACTGGCCGGCGAGGATCTGAGCCGGGCGGCGTGATGGACCAGGTCGTCTTCGACTACCTCAACCCCAAGGTCCCGGCCGATCTGCGCCTGGTCGACGTGCCGGTGGTACGCGCGACCGACCGGAGCATCAAAGGCTATGGCGAGATCGCGCACAGCCGAGACCATCGCATCGAGATCGAGCCGTGGCCGCTCGCCGGCTGGCGCAAGCTCGATGCCGGCACCGGCATCGAGGGCGGCACGACCGAAGGCATCTTCGCCTGTCAGTGGCGCGGCAACGAGCTTTTGGGCCGCAACGAAGCGGTCGGCGGCCACTACGTCATCGGCTTTCGCGAGCGGCCCGAGCGGGCGGCCGTAGCCACCCAGAAGGGCGTGGCGCTGGCCGGTGATCGCGTGCTGCTGTGGCATTGCAACTACCATCCCGACGGCGGCCAGTTGTTCTTTCCGCTCGACGGCAAGCCGTTCGTCGTGCCAGTCGCCATGCCGGGCGACGACCTCGAGCCCGAGGACTTCATCGCCCTGTGGTCGGATGGCAGCTTCGGTATCTACATCCATCCCGGCATCTGGCACGAGGGCGTGTTCCCGGTGACGCCGGCTGGCCGCTTTTTCGACAAGCAGGGCAAGGTGCACGCGCGGGTGAGCTGCGACCTCGCCAACGAACTCGGTGTTCTGTTGAACGTGCCGCTGCCGCACGCTGTTCCGTAAGTCGCCTGGCGTCGGGTCAGCCCCTTGCCGCTGATTGCGTCATGATGGCAGTCAGGTAGGCGAGCACCAGCCGCACGATCTCGTCCTCGAAGGTGGGGCTGGTGAGGAAGGGTTGTTCCTCGAGGACGGCGGTGCGGATGATGCCCATCGTGGCGCGCGACAGCACAAAAACCTGCTCAGGCGTGAGCTTCGAGAAGATCGCCTGTTGTGCCTGCCCGACACGGCTGCCCTGCTCGGCGACAAAAGCGACCACCGGTGCCATCAAGGTCGGAGCCGCACCCTGTGTCAGGATGGCCAGCATCACGGCCTTGCGCGCCCGCCGTCGGCCGCCGAATGCATTCACCAGAACACGCACCATGGCGCGGACTCGCGCTTGCGGGCTGGGATCGATCTCGCCCTTCAAGGCGCGAGCGACGTCGGCCAGTGTCGCCTCGGTTTCCTGCTGGGCGAGGGCGAGCAGCAGGGCGTCCTTGTTGTCGAAATACTGATAGAGCGTGCCGACGCTGACGCCCGCCCGCTCGGCAACGGCATTGGTCGTGAGTGCCACCAGCCCGCCTTTCTCCAAAATCTGAGCGGTCGCCTCGAGGATTGCCGCCACGGTCTCGGCTGCACGCGCCTGGCGGGGAATTCTGCGTTTTGTGCCAACGGGTTGGCGGAGCTTGGCCATGGCGGAGGATGATCCGGGAAAGGCGAGTTTGAAATATGAGCAAGGCTCATAATATCACCGCCATGAGCGAATTGGGCACCCTCTATCTCATCCTGCTGCCGGTTGTCGTGACGGCGGCACTCGCCGAAGCGCTGTGGCTGCACCGCACGCGGCCAGAGCGCTACGACTGGAAGGCGCTCGCTTGTTCGCTGGCCGACCTCGCCGGACGTCGCTTGCTGGGCTTCGTGCCTTACGCGCTGGTCGCACCCTGGCTGGGCTGGGTGTGGGAGCATCGCCTGTTCACCCAATCGCTCAGCGATGGGTGGTCGGTGCTGCTGCTCTTCATCGGCCTGGAGTTCTGCTACTATTGGTACCACCGCGCCGGCCATACAGTGCGTTGGTTCTGGGCGGCGCACTCGGTGCACCATTCGCCCAACCAGCTCAACTTGGCCGCCGCCTATCGTCTGGGCTGGTTCGGCAAGTTCACCGGCACCTCGCTGTTCTTCACGCCGCTGGTGCTGCTGGGCTTCACGCCGACGGTCGTACTGACGGCGCTGTTCCTCAATCTGCTCTACCAGTTCTGGCTGCACGCTGACTGGATCCCGAAGCTGGGCTGGCTGGAGTATGTCCTGAACACGCCGTCCAGCCACCGCGTCCACCATGCGCGCAATGCCGAATATCTCGACGCCAACTATGGCGGCGTGCTGATCGTCTTCGACCGGCTGTTCGGCACCTACGTGCCGGAGCGCGAGGACGTGCCGTGCGAGTATGGGCTGATCTCGCACCCAACGTCCTCGCGCAACCCGTTCGTCGTCAATTTCGAGCCGTGGATCGGTCTCCTCAAGGACCTGGCGTCGGCGCGCTCGCCGCGCGCGGTCTGGATGCATCTATTCGGCCCACCGGGCTGGCGGCCGGATGGCAATGGCCTGACGGCGGCCGAAATCCGCCGCGGTGCGGGTCTTGCCAAGGACCAGGCGTCCCAGCCGGTCGTAGCTTGATCGCCTCTTGAGCGCGGCCTCCTACCCCGACACAGTGGGACGGGAGGAGGCTGCTCATGGCGAGAGACAAGGTGTGCGTCGTGATCGGCGCCGGCGATGCGACCGGCGGCGCGATTGCCCGGCGCTTCGCCCGCGAAGGCTACACCGCGGTGGTGACGCGGCGGAGCGCCGACAAGCTCGCCAAGCTGGTGGCGCGCATCACGCGAGACGGCGGCAAAGTCCATCCCTTCGGCTCCGACGCCCGCGACGAGGAACAGGTCGCAAAACTCTTCCGCGAGGTCGAGACCGAGATCGGCGACATCGAGGTCTTCGTCTTCAACATCGGCGGCAACGTTCGCTTCGATATCCGCGACACGACCTCGCGCGTCTACCGCAAGGTCTGGGAGATGACCGCGTTCGCAGGCTTCCTCACCGCCCGCGAGGCGGCCAAGGCGATGGTGCCGCGCGGCCGCGGCACCATGCTGTTCACTGGCGCCACGGCGAGCCTGCGCGGCGGGCGTGGCTTCTCGGCCTTTGCCGGCGGCAAGCATGCGCTGCGCGCCCTGGCCCAGTCGATGGCGCGCGAACTGGGGCCGCAGAACATCCATGTCGCCCATGTCGTGATCGACGGGGCGATCGACACCGAATGGATCAAAGCCAACTTTCCCGAACGCTACAACGCCGGGCCCGACGCCATTCTCGACCCCGACGATATCGCCGAGGCCTACTGGCAGATCCATTGCCAAAAAAGGTCGGCGTGGACGTTCGAGATGGATTTGCGGCCGTGGAAGGAGACCTGGTGAGGGGGCGCCGCCAGGTCGTTTCAGCGCTTGGGCGTCGTGGCGGCACCGATGCCGGCACCGACTGCGGTGCCGACCAGCGCGCCAGGCAGGATGCCGATCGGCGTCAGGGCGCCGATCACGGCACCGGAGCCGGCGCCGATGCCGCCGCCGGTGACGGCGCGTTCACCCCAGGTATCGCCGCAGGCGGTGGTGGCCAGCAGCAGGGCCGTGAGCACAAAGTACTTGGTCATGGGAGGGGGTCTCCGCTTGTTGTCGCTGCCCTAGCATTACGTATCGACGGGCCTGCTGTGCTGTGGCCAAACTGTGATTCATGAACGACGAAATCGAGGTCTGGCTGCTCTTTGCCCCGTTTTGGCTTCTGGGCATTGTCGCCCTGGTTGGCAGCATCTGGCACATGTTCCATGCCTGGAACGTCACACGGCACGCGCAAGCGGCCGGCCATGTCCGCAAGCCAGCACCGTTCAGCAGGGGACTGGCCTGGCATGAGCTGACCGACCGCGGCCGCCATCATTTGAGGCGAGCCTTCATCGCTTTTGGCGCCTTCGTCGCGCTCATCCTCCTGGGTATCGGCGTCGGCGCCGCCGTCGGCCTTTTGCTCGGTCGTTGAGATCGGAGCTGGCGGCCTATGGCTCGGTCGAGTGGAACGGTTCGTGCGTGAGGAGCCGTCGGCTACGGGTATGCAATCGCGGCATCTCGGTCGCAGTGTCTACTTTGAGGCCGCGCGCCAACCGTTCGGCGATGAAGGCGGTGATATCGGCTTGCGTGAGGCGACCCAGCATCAGGTAGGGCTGTGCTGGATCGACCATGGCGTCGACGGCCGCCAGCGCCGCCGTCATCTGGGCCATGCAGTCGTCGATCCAGGGCAGATGCACCTTCTCGGGCGGATGATGGTTGCGCTCGTAAGCGGCCTGCAGACCCTTGTCGCAGGCACCCATCATCAAGGCTGCCACCCTCAACACGGCCCGCCGGTCGGCGCCGTCGGGCGGCGTCAGGGCGCGATCGCGACCATGCCGCTCGTCGAGATGATCGATGATGGCGACGCTGTCGATCACTGTCTCGCCATCGTCCAGCACCAGCGCCGGGATGCGGCCGAGCGGGTTGGCAACGCGGACCTCGTTGCGGTTGCCGAAGCCCGACAGGTCGCGCTGCACGTAAGCTATGCCGTAGGCATTCAGCGTGATGGCGACCCGTCGTGTGTACGGCGAACGATTGACGCCGATCAGCTGCATCGATCCAGGTCCTCGCCGTGAGATCAACATACTGGACGGCCTGCAGTCGAAGGCAATTGGGAACGTGAGCCGGCAATGCAAAAGAACTCACATGACCCGTGCGCGGCGTCGCCACCATATCGTCAAAAAGCACACCAACCATCGCGGCCGCGGGCGACGACCGCTTCTCGCTATCGTGACTTGCGGTTGCCGGGGCGGTCAGCGATCAGGTAACGACTGTGGCGCCATCCGCGTGGCGCCTGGAGAAGCCGATGTCGACCGAATCCAGCCGATCCGCGGCACTGCTTTCGATCGGTCACGCCGTGCCGCCGCATCGTCTGTTGCAGTCCGATGCGTCCGACGCGGCACGCCGCATTTTCGCTCATCGCTATTCCGCCTTCGAGCGCATGGCGCCGGTATTCACGACCGCGGGCATTCGCACGCGCTACACGGTGCGGCCATTGGACTGGTACTTCTCCGATCTGGATTGGCCCGAGCGCAATGCCGCCTATCTCGATAGCGCACAACAGCTTTTTGTCGACGCGGCAAGCCGCGCTTTGGCCGACGCCGCCTGCGCGGCGAGCGACGTCGATACCATCGTCACCGTGTCGTCGACCGGCATCGCCACGCCCAGCCTGGAGGCGCGCGTCGCCGGCGTCATGGGCTTTCGGCCCGACGTCGAGCGAGTCCCGGTGTTCGGTTTGGGTTGCGCCGGCGGCGTCACCGGCCTTGCCATCGCAGATCGGTTGGCGCGGGCACGGCCGGGCGCGACGGTGCTGCTGGTCGCCATCGAAATCTGCACCGCCGCTTTCCGCATGGATCAGTTGACCAGCGCCAACATGGTGGCGACGGCGCTGTTCGGCGACGGTGCTGCGGCTGCCGTGGTGCGCACCGGCGGAGCCGGCTTGGCGCGAATCGAGGGCGCGGGCGAGCATCTGTGGCCTGACAGTCTCGACATCATGGGCTGGAAGGTCGATCCGACAGGGTTCGGCGTCATCTTCGACCGCGCCATCCCACCGTTCGCCGAGGACCATGTCGGAGCCGCCGTCGACGGCATCCTTTCCCGCATCGGCGTGGCGCGCGAGGCGGTAGACCGCTTCGCCTGCCATCCCGGTGGCGCCAAGGTCATCACGGCGCTGGAGGCGACGCTGCGGCTCGAGCAGGGCGCGCTCGACCACGAACGCGCGGTGCTCGAGGACTACGGCAACATGTCGGCGCCGACCGTGCTGTTCGTGCTCGACAGACTGGCCCGGCGGGGCCTGCCCAAGCGAACGGTGATGACGGCGTTGGGTCCGGGCTTCACGTGCAGCTGCCTGTCGCTGGCAACGGCGGCATGACCATCCTGTCGGCGGCGATCCTGGGCGTCGTCACCCTGCAGCGCCTCGGCGAGCTGGTCCTGTCGAAGCGCAACACCGACCGTCTGTTGGCTCGAGGCGCCCACGAGGCCGTACCCGGGCACTATCCCTTGATCGTGGTCCTGCATGCCGCGTGGTTGATCGGGCTGTGGTACTTGGCGGCGTACCGGTCGGTTGGCGGCGTCGACTGGGCTTGGCTGGCGGTGTTTGTCGTTCTGCAAGCGCTGCGGGTCTGGGTGATCGCCACTTTGGGCGCGCGCTGGACCACGCGCATCATCGTGCTGCCTGGCGCGCCGCTCGTGAAAACCGGTCCCTACCGTTTCGTCTCGCACCCGAACTATCTGGTCGTCGCGGCAGAGATCCTGGTGCTGCCGTTGGTCTTCGGCTTGGCATGGTACGGTGCGATCTTCTCGGCGCTGAACGCGATCATGCTGTGGGTCCGCATCCGAGCCGAGGAGGCGGTTCTCCGGCGATGACAGCCGAGCGCGTCGGTTTCGGCACCTGGATCGGCTTCGCCGCCATGACTCTCGGCCTGTTCATGGCGGTGCTCGACATCCAGATCGTCGTCACGTCGCTACCCGAGATCAGCGACGCGCTGGCGATCCCCGCCGATAGGATGAGCTGGGTGCAGACTGCCTACCTGATCGCCGAGGTGATCGCGATCCCGCTCACCGGCCTGCTGACGCGCGCTTTCAGCCTGCGTCGGCTGTATGTGGCGGCACTCATCGTGTTCTCCCTGGCGTCGGTCGCCTGCGCGGCAAGCGGCGGATTCGAGACCCTGATCGCCGCTCGCGTGGTTCAGGGCCTGGCCGGTGGCGTGCTGATCCCCGCGGTGTTCTCCGCCGGCTTCCTGCTGTTCGGCTTCCGCCAACAGGGCATCGCCACGACATTGGCCGGCGTCATGGCGGTGCTGGCGCCGACGGTTGGCCCGTTGGTCGGCGGCTGGATCACCCAGACCTGGTCCTGGCACTGGCTGTTCCTGATCAACGTTTTGCCCGGCCTGGTGGCGGCTATGGCTGTCGCCCGCTTCCTGCCGCGCGGGGCAGGGGAGTACACCCATGCCCGCGGCCTCGACGGATGGGGCCTGGTCCTGCTGGCGGTGGCGCTGGCGGCGCTGGAGATCGGCCTGAAGGACGCACCCAAGCACGGCTGGGGATCGCTGCGCGTGCTCGGGCTGCTCGGCCTCGCGCTGCTGGCGGGTTTCGCCTTCGCTCGCCGAAGCCTCGGCCGGCCGCAACCGATCGCCGATCTGCGGGCCCTCGCCGACCGCAATTTCGCCATCGGCTGCGGGCTGTCCTTCGTGCTGGGCATCGGCCTCTACGGCTCGGTCTATCTGATGCCGGTGTTCCTGGCGTTCGTGCGCGAGCATGGCCCGCTCGAGATCGGCCGCATCATGCTGGTGACGGGAGCGGCTCAGCTCTTGACCGCCCCGATCGCCGTCGAGCTCGAGCGCCGCGTCGACGGCCGCCTGTTGATGCTGGGCGGCTTCGCCCTGTTCGCGGCCGGCCTTGGGCTGAGCGCCTTCCAGACCTGGGAGACCGACTTCGACGACATGTTGCTGCCGCAGGCGCTGCGCGGGTCGGCCATCATGTTCTGCCTGTTACCGCCGACCCGGCTGGCGCTGGGCCACTTCCCGCCCAAGCGCGTCGCCGACGCCAGCGGCCTGTTCAACCTGATGCGCAATCTTGGCGGCGCCATCGGTCTTGCGTTGATCGACACCGTGATCTTCGGCCGCGCGCCGATCCTCGCCGAGGAGATCGGCCAGCGCCTGAAGCGCGGCGACGTCTCGGTCGCCCCGCTGGTCGGCATCCCGCCGGAGACGGTGGCGACCGCCACCACCCGCGCCGTCGACGCAGCATTGATCGAGACCGTACGCCCACTGGTCGAACGCGCCGGCCTGGTCGGCGCCATCAACGAGGCGTGGGCGATGCTGGCGGCGATCACCGCGTTGGCGCTATTCGTGCTGCAGTTGGTCGCAACATCGAGAAGGTCCGACATTGATGGTGTTGCACCCAAAATGGGCACATGATAGGGTTGAGCAATGCGGATCATTGCCCGGAGGACATTGCGGCAGTTCGTCGAAACGCGCACCGGGCACAAGGATCAGACAGCCGTCAAGGCAGCTCTGGAGGCGTGGTTTGCCGAGGTGCGGAAAGCAAGTTGGACCACGACGGCCGACGTCAAGCGGCGGTACGCAACTGCCAGCATCGTCAGCGCCGGCCGAGTCGTATTCAACATCAAGGGGAACGACTATCGACTGGTCGCATCCGTGGACTTCGAGAGAGGTATCGTGTGGATCAAGTGGATCGGTAGCCACAAAGACTACGATCGGATCGATGTGAAGAAGGTGCAGTATGGCTGATGTAAAGCCGATCCGCAGCGAAAGGGACTATGAGGCGGCTCTCGGTGAAATCGAACGCCTGTGGGGAGCCAAGATCGGCACGCCACAAGGCGATCGGCTCGATGTGCTAGCGACACTGATCGACGCTTATGAAAGTGAGTACCATCCGATCGATCCACCCGACCCTATCGAGGCAATCAAGTTCCGCATGGAGCAACAGAATCTGACACGCAAAGACCTCGAAGGCTTGATTGGTACGCGGACCCGCGTTGCGGAAGTCTTGAATCGGCGTCGCGGTTTGTCGATCAGCATGATTCGCCGCATTCACGAGCGTCTTGGTATCCCAGCGGAAGTCCTGATCCGCCGGTCGCGTCTCAGGCGCGCAGCGTAACGCTACGTTGAAATCACCCGCTGTGTTCGCGAGCACGCCATGTAGAGCTCGTGTGCCTGGCGGGCGAGGGGGCCGGGCTGCAGGTCGCGGCCTTCGTAGCGGCTGACCGGCTGGACCTTGCCGGCGTTGCCGGTGGTGAAGAGCTCGTCGGCATCATCGAGATCGGCGATTTTCACGGTGCGCTCCTCGACCGTGACGCCGGCGTTGCGCAACAGCTTGACGACGCGGTTGCGGGTGATGCCGGCCAGGAAAGTGCCGTTGGGCACCGGCGTGCTGACCACGCCGTCCTTGGCGAGGAAGATGTTGGAGCTGCAAGTCTCGGCGACGTTGCCCGCGGCGTCGAGCACGATGCCGTTCTGGAAGCCGCGCGCCGTCATCTCGGCGACGCCGCGGCTCGAGTTGGGGTAAAGGCAGGAGGCTTTGGCGTCAGTCGGCGCACTTTCCGGTGTCGGCCGGCGGATGGTCCGGCAGAGGCCCAACGTCAAGGGCGTGCCGGCGCGCATCGGCGAGAGGTAGACGCAGAGCAGGAACTGCGTGGAGTCACCGTCGACCGAGATCGGCCCGGCGCCGCCTTTGGTCGCCCAGAACATCGGCCGCACGTAAAGCTCGGCCTTGGGGCCGAAGCGGCGAATCGCCTCGTGCATCAGCTCGAGGATTTCCTCGGCGGTCTTGGTCGGCTTCAGGCCCAAGGAGCGCGCCGAGCGCACGACGCGTTCCGCATGAAGGTCGAGGTCGGGTCCGCAGCCCTCGAAGGCGCGTCCACCATCGAATACCATCGAACCCAGCCAGAAGGCATGGTCGCGCGGGCCCAGGATGGCCGGGTTGCCCTCGTGCCAAGTACCATTCCAGTAGGTGAGCGTGTCCATTCTTGCTGTCTCCGCCTCGGAAGGGGGCGCTTCTAGCAGACCATGACCGGCGCGGCCATCCTGGCCCCCAGCCTGCTGGCCCTGGGTGCGGCATTCTGCTTCGCCCTGGCGCTGATCCTGACCCAGTACGGCCTGCGCACGGTGCCGTCCTGGCGCTCGCCGCTCTACACCATTGTCAGCTCCATGGTGGCAGCCTGGCTGGCGGCGGCGATCTTCGTCGACTGGCGGGGCTTCGACTGGTGGGCGGCGCTGATCTTCGCCGGCGTCGGCTGCATCTTCCCCGTCATGGTCTCGATCCTGGCCGTGCGTTCCAACGAGCGGCTGGGTCCGGCCATCGCCGGCGCTGTCGGCAACGTGACGCCTCTGTTCGCCGTACTGGGAGCCGTGTTGTTCCTGGGCGAACGGCTGGGGCTCGGCCAAGCGATTGGCTTGGCCCTTATCGTGGCCGGCGTGGTCCTGATGGCGCTACGCGGTGGGGCCGGCGGGCGGCAGTGGCGGGTGTGGGTGCTGGCCCTGCCGCTGGCCGCCGCCGTCATCCGCGGCGCCATACAGCCGATCATCAAGACCGGATTGGCGCTCTGGCCCGAGCCGCTGGCTGCGGCCGCCATCGGCTATTCATTGTCGACCGTCGTCATCCTGGCTCTGGTTGGCCGGCGCGCGCGGGCGGCCGGTCCCGCCCATCGGACTGGCTTCTTGTGGTTTGTCGGCGTCGGTCTGTCCAATGGCACAGCGACATTCCTGCTCTATGCCGCGTTGGGCCTGGGTTCGATCACCCTGGTCGCACCCCTTGTCGCGGTCTTCCCGCTGATCGCCGTGGTGATGAGTTACCTCTTCTTGCGCGACGAGAAACTACAGGCGCTCGGCCTCGTCGGCGTTCTGGTGAGCGTGGCCGGCGTCATCCTGTTGCTGCTGGGCAGCGAGCGCGTGGCAAGCTGAAGCCTTGGTGCTTTTCTTTGCCGGCTGCCCGCCTATCATGCGCATCGGAAAGCCATCGAACGACTCGCAGAAGGATCGACCCATGACCGCACCGCTCACCATTCGGCTGCATCCGGCGGACAATGTTGTGGTGGCTCGCATGGACATCCTGTCCGGCACCAAGGTCGAAGGCGAAGTCGCTGCGGCGACGCGCGTGCCGCCCGGGCACAAGATACTGACCAGCGCCGTGAAGAAGGGCGAGCCGCTGCGCAAGTACAACCAGATCATCGGTTTTGCCACCGAGAACCTGGCGCCGGGTGCCCACGTCCACACGCACAACTGCGTCATGGGCGATTTCGAA
>VGCQ01000130.1 GCA_016870055.1 Alphaproteobacteria bacterium
GCCGAACGCCACGCCCGCGAGACGCCGTTCAAGATCGCGCTGGCGCGCGTCAAGCCCAAGGACAAGGACTCGCGCGATGTCGAGCGTTTCCGCCTGCGTCAGGTGACCAACCGCGACGGCCGCGCCGTGGCGCTCGATCGCCTGACGCTGCGCCTGCAGACCTTGCCGCGCCGTGAGGGCTATTGGCTCGACACGGGCATGCTCAAGACCGGGTAAGCGTATGGACACCGTCGATCTCAAACTGGCCCAGGATTGCGAAACGCTGGCGGTCGCCGCCAGCGAAGGCGTCGCCTGGCTGAAGAGCGCCACACAGGAATCGCCGACCGTGGCGCAGCAGGCGCCGTCGCTGATCGGCGAGCTGCACAAGGTCCGCAACCAGAGCCGCAAGCTCGCCCGCGCCGCCCGCCGGCGCATGTGCGTCGGCGTGTTCGGGCCGAGCCAGGCCGGCAAATCCTATCTCGTGTCGATCCTGGCCAGCCGTGACGGCCGGCCGATGCAGGCGCGGTTCGGCGACAGGACCTACGACTTCCTGCGCGAGATCAATCCCCCGGGCAATCGCGAATCGACCGGGCTGGTGACGCGCTTCGGCCTGGGCCTGGGCGCCGGCGATAGGGACTTCCCGGTGCGGGTGCGGCTTTTGACGCAGACCGACATCGTGAAGATCCTGGGCAATTCCTTCCTGCTCGACTTCGACCACCAGAAGGCGGCGTTCGAGCGGCCCGATGGCGCGGCGATCCGCAAGCGGCTCGGCGAGCTGCGCGCCAAGGCGGCGAGCCAGCCCTACGGCGACCTCGACGCCGACGACGTGCTCGACCTGATCGAGTATTTCGACACGTTCTTCGCCGGCATCACCGCCGAGCTGCGCACCGACTTCTGGCGCGAGGCGATCGAGCTGGCGCCGCGTCTGTCGGGCCGTGATCGCGCCCGGCTGTGGTCGGTGCTGTGGTACGATTTCCAGCCCTTCACCGACCTCTACCTCACGCTCTACGAAGGGCTGCACAAGCTTTCCTTCGCGCCCGAGGCGCTGCTCGGCATGGACGCGCTGAGCCCGCGCGAAAAGAGCATCGTCGATGTCCTGACCCTGGATCGGCTGGGCGCCGATTCGGCCGACACGCTGCGCATCCGGCCGAGGCAAGCCGACGGCCGTCCGGCGCCCGATGCCGAGTTGCCGCGCTCGCTGGTCTGTGCGCTGACCGCCGAGCTCAGCGTCGCCGTGGCCGAGAAGCCGTGGGACTTCTTCGATCACACCGACCTGCTCGACTTTCCCGGCGCGCGCTCGCGGCTTAAGCTTGCCAGCCTCGACGACGTGGCCAAGGCCAAGGGCGTGGCCGAGGGCGCCAATCCGCTGCGCGAGCTGCTGCTGCGCGGCAAGGTCGCCTACCTGTTCCAGCGCTATTCGGCCGAGCGCGAGCTGTCGGCCATCCTGTTGTGCATTCCCGACGGCAATCAGGAGGTGCGCGATCTCTCCGACATGATGTCGGCCTGGATCGACCAGACGATCGGCGCCACGCCGGCCGATCGCGCCAAGCAGAAGAATGCGCTGTTCCTGGTGCTGACCAAGATGGACCGCGAGTTCGAGCAGAAGGCCGGCGAGACCGAGGAATCGCGCAAGCTGCGCTGGGCGGCCCGGCTCAACAATTCGCTGATCAACAACTTTCGCGGCGAATGGCCGGCCAACTGGAACGGCCAGCCCTTCGCCAACACGTTCTGGCTGCGCAATCCCACGGTGATCGACGAACGGCTGATGGATTATGACGGCGGCCGCGAGCGCGGCATCGCCGAGGCCTTCGCCCAGCGCGCCGGCGAGTTGCGCGGCCATTTCGTCGCCAATGCCGAGGTGCGTCGCCATTTCGCCGATCCGGCGCGCGCCTGGGACGAGGCGTTCAAGGCCAACGACGGCGGCGTGTCCTACCTGGTGCAGAGCCTGATCCCGGTGTGCGATCCGGCGATCAAGCGGGCCCAAGTGCGCGGCCAGCTCGAGGTGCAGATCCGCCGGCTGGTCGATCGCCTGGCCGGCTTCCACAGCGCCGCCGACGGCGATGCCCGCGCCAAGAAGCGCGACCTGGTGCATACCGTGCTGCGCGGGCTCGCCGCCTGCATCCAGCAGCAACTGTTCGGCGAGCTTCTGGCCGCCCTGCAGATCGCCGATTCGGCGTTGCGGGAAATCTACTTCCGCATCGCCACCGCGCGCCCGGCCGACGAGGCCAATGGCAAGACCGGCAAACCCGCCACCCAGGCGGCACAGTCGACCGGCGCCGCCGTCGATCTCGGCGCCATCTTCGCCGACGTGTTCGGCGAGGAAGCCGGCCGCGAGGCACCGCCGGCCGGCGTGCTGGAGGACCGCGCCGAGCGCTTCGCCCGCGAGGTCGCACAATATTGGCTGGAGAACATGCGCCGCATCGGCGCCGACGAAAAGGCGCTGTCGCATTTCGGCGTCGACCGCCAGCATCTCGGCTGGTTGATCGACGAGCTGGTGGTCGGCGCCCATCGCCTGAGACTGATCGATCAGCTCAGCCACGAGGTGCGCGAGCTGGAGAACGCCGCCAACGCCAAATGGGAGGAGATCGCCGAGCGTCAGGTGCGCACCGCCTCCTCGGCGCTGAACGGCTATGTCAGCGCGCTCGGCTTCGACCGCCTGCCGCTCGACCAGCGGCCGGGCCTGCCGCCCCACGCGCCGACCCGGCGCGTGTTCGAGAACCCGGCGATGGTGAACGGCGCGCCGCTTCTGTCGGAGAACCCGCAGCCGATCTACGCCGACTATTGCAAGGACTGGATGCGCGCCTTCCTGCAGCTCGCCATGGACAATGTCGGCTACGAAGGCGGCCGCGAGATCTCGCCGGAGCACAACGACCGGCTGGGTGCCATCTTGCGCGCCATGCCGGCCTAGTCGTTCCATGCCGGTCCGCGCTTCCGTCCAAGCCCTGCCCGAGCCCGGCCACGCCATCCTGCGGCTGAGCGAGCTCGAAGCGGCGCCCGACGGCCTGGCCCTGTCGATCCAGCGCCAGCAGGGTCCCGATTCGCATCTCGCCGACGACGGCTGGCGGCGCACCGAGGCCTGGCTGCTGCCCGACCGCGTCGAGCGCCGCGCCGATGCGCTGGAGTTCCATCTCGGGCCGGAGATCTGCGACCGCTTGGCCGGCGTCGCCACCCTGCGCGTGCGCGTCAAGGAGCCCGATATCGGCGTGGTCGGCACGACCGTCGTCGCCTGGCCGACCATGCTGACCTCCGGCGCGGTCGATCCATCGCGCCGCCTGGCCGACGACCTGGTGCGCCTGCGCCGCGCCGCCCCCGCGCCGCCCGAGCCGCCCGCCGAGCCCGCGCCGGAACCACCGCCTGCACCGCCGCCGCCGCGACCCGAACTGCGCGCTTCCCGCGCCCTCGATGCCATGCCGCCTCGACCCTCCGGCCGCACCGGCTGGTTGATCGCGGCGCTCGTGTTGGTCGCCTTGGGCGGCGGCGCCTATCACGTCTACACGACCTACTTCCAGCCGCCGGAGCCCGCCGTCGCCGCCGCGACACCGGCATCGGCCGCACGCCCGACCAAATCGGTCCGCGAGGTGGTGGCCGAGTATCTCGCCACCAAGCCGACGCCCGAGGCGATGCTGGCCAAGGCGCGCGACTACGCCAAGGCCAACGACTGGGCGGCCGCCTTCCTGGTGTTCCGCCGAGCCGCCGAGCAGGGCAATGCCGCCGCCCAGCTCGAGCTCGCGGGCTTCTACGATCCGCTCGGCCAGCCGGCCAAGGCGGGGTTCGCGCCCGACGGAGTCCGCGCCGCCGATTGGTACGAACGCGCCGCGCTTGCCGGCTCGGCGGAGGCGCAGCGCAAGCTCGGCCAGCTGCTGGCCAAAGGCGGCGGCGGGCTCACCGCCGACCCGGCCAAGGCGCGGCCATGGCTGCAACAGGCGGCGGCACAGAACGACGCCGAGGCCAAGAAGACGCTCGAGACGTTGCCCAAGTGATCTAGGTGCCGTCGCCGGCCGAGCCTAGCCGGCGCAGCCAGTCTTCGTAGCCCTCGGTCGCGGTGGTCGCGGCGGCGGCGGCGACAGGCGCCGCGACGGCGCGCTGGCGCACATCGCTGGGGCTGAGGCCGAACGCCGAACGGAAGGCCCGGCTGAAATGCGCCTCGCTCGAGAAGCCGAACTCGAAGGCGATCTCGTAGATGCGGCGATGATGTTCGCCCGGCTTGGCGAGCTCGCCGTAGGCTCGCCACAGACGCTGCTCCTGAATGTAGTTGGCAACGCCGCCAAGCGGCTCGAACAGGCGATAGAGCCTGCTGCGCGAGATCTTGAACTGGCCGGACAACGCATCGGCATGGAGGTCGGGCGAACCGAGGTGGCGCTCGATGTATCGCTGAAGCCGGTCGAGGATCGCCGCCTCCAACGGCGGGCGGGCGCGCTCGGTGGCTTCCGCCGTGGATTGGATGCAGGCGGCGACCAACTCGACTGTGGCGCGCGCCACGAGCGCCCCATCGGCGCGCTCGATGCCGTCGACGCGCGCGGCCAGAGAGCGCATGTAATCGGCGAGCAAGGCGCCGACGCCGCCGTCGTCGCGCAGCACCATGCCGTGCAAGCCGCTGGCCGAGCGCGGCAGAACCCGATGCATGGCGTCGCGCGATACCACGATCGAAACCGTGGCGGAAACGCCCGCCCGCGTGAGATTGGGCCGGGTGAGATCGAGGATCTGCACTTCGCCGGCGCGCAGCACGTGGTCGCGCTCGCCCAGCGTGCCGACCAGGCCGCCTCTCTCGTAGAGCTGCACCAGATAATGGTCGAGCCCGTCGAGCGCGATGCGGCGTCTGTCGCGCGAGAAGAGCTGGCCGTCGAACTCGACGCGCGACACCAGCAGGTCGCCCAGGTGCCAGGCGCGAACCGAGGCATGAAAGCCGTCGGCCGCTCGATCCTCGGCTCGCGTCTCGACGTCGAACAGGACCGAAATACTCTGCCGCCAAGCCTCGAACTGATCGCTCGGCCGAGCTGCCGCGGTGGTGAAGATGCTCGAAGGAAGCTTGTCGATCGACTGCACGTCCATGCTCCGTCAGGGACGCGCAATCAGCCATCGGATTTTGATTTTTCTCGGGCGAGCTACGTCAGCTCCCAGTCGGCGCCACGACAGCCGTGAGCGATCGTATTGTTCGCTCTCTGGTTCGCTTCTTCGTTTGAAGAAGCGTTGCGCGGAAAGAATCTGCCACGGCACTCTCCGGCGACGAATGAACCGCAAACAGAGCCGGCAAAACACTCGCTCGACGGCAGACAATGATCGGTCGATCCGAAGGAGTTGCGAGGATGACGTAAGCGTCATCTCCGCTTTTCTCGAGAGATCAGGACGGCGAAAGCTCAGATCGCCATCCGATTGTGCAGGTCGATCATGATCCAGAAGCTGCCGCCGACCATCAGGAAGATCAGCACGGCGGTGAAGGCCAACGCCATCAAATTGGCCTTGGGCGTCGAGAAGTCGACATGCAGGAAGAAATGCAGGTGCACCAGGATCTGCAGCACCGCGGCGATGGCGATCACCAGCATGGTGCGCCCCGGCGGCATCATCGGCGCGTAGACCAGCCAGAACGGGATCACCGTCAGGATGACGGCGAGCACGAAGCCCACCAGATAGGAGCGAAGGCCGTGGCGTTCCATCACAAGAGCCCCGGAAGATAGACGACCGAGAAGATGCCGACCCAGGCGATGTCGAGAAAGTGCCAGAACAGGCCGAGGCGATAGAGGCGCGAGGTGACCGGCAGGGTGAGCCCCTTGATCGCGATCTGCGCGCCCAGGATCACGATCCAGACCAGGCCGAAGCTGACATGGGTGCCGTGGGTGCCGACCAGGGTGAAGAACGCCGACAGGAATCCCGAGCGGTCGGGCCCGGCACCGGCGCGGATCAGGCCGACGAACTCGCGAACCTCGAGGAAGATGAAGCCGGCACCCAGCACGAAAGTCACGGCGAGCCAGGCGAGCGCCGCTTGGCGGCTCATCTGGCGCGCGGCGAGCGTGGCGAAACCGAAGGTGATGCTGCTCGAGAGCAGCAGCGCCGTCTCGACAGCGGCGTTGTTCAGGTCGAACAGCTGCTTGCCGGTCGGCCCCCCTGCGGTGTTGCCGACCATGATGCCGTAGGTCATGAACAGCAGCGCGAAGATGACGGCATCGCCCATCAGGTAGAGCCAGAAGCCCAGCGCGCGTTGCTCGTGGATCTCGGCCGCTTCGGCGTGGGGATGGCCGTGGGCGGCCGGCGCGTGAGTGCTCATGCGCGGCCCGCCGTCCGTGCCGCTTCGAGCGCGCGATAGCGCGCGCGTTCCATGTGCTCGACCTCGGCGGCGGTCAGGATGATGTCGGTGTGGTCATCGGAGGCGCGCCAGATCAGCACCGCCCACATGGCCAGCCCGCAGACGATGGCCAGCCACCAAATGTACCAGACGACGGCGAAGCCCAGCACGAAGGCCAGCCCGCCCAGAATGACGCCGACCGGCGAGTTCATGGGAATCTCGATATCCTGGTAGGTGCCGGCCGGCGCGCCGCTCACGCCGCGCTCCTTCATGTCGCGCAGGGGCTCGCGGTCGCGCACCTCGGGCAGCAGGGCAAAATTGTAGGGCGGCGGCGGCGAGGCGGTCGCCCATTCGAGCGTGGCGCCGTCATAGGGATCGCCCGTGAGGTCGGCGGCCTGCTTGCGGTCGCGGATGCTGGCCACGAGCTGCATCACCAGGCAGGCGATGCCGATCAGGATCAGCACCGCGCCCATCGAGGCGGCGACCAGCCAGGGCTGCCAGCTCGGATCGTTGTACTGCTCCATGCGGCGCGGCATGCCCATCAGGCCGAGCACATAGAGCGGCATGAAGGCGAGATAGAAGCCCACGATCCAGAACCAGAAGGCCGCCTTGCCCCACGACTCGTTCATCTTGAAGCCGAAGGCTTTCGGGAACCAGTACATGTAGCCGGCAAGGTAGCCGAACAGCACGCCGGGGATGATCATGTTGTGGAAGTGGGCGACCAGGAAGGTCGTGTTGTGCAGCAGGAAGTCGACCGGCGGCATGGCGAGCAGCACGCCGGTCATGCCGCCGATCACGAAGGTGACGATGAAGCCCACCGTCCACAGCATCGAAGGGTGGAAGGTGATGCGGCCGCGATACATAGTGAGCAGCCAATTGAACACCTTCACGCCGGTCGGCACGGCGATGATCATGGTGGTGACGCCGAAGAAGGCGTTGACGTTGGCCGACGAGCCCATGGTGAAGAAGTGGTGCAGCCACACCGTGAAGCTCAGGATGCCGATCGCCATGGTGGCATAGACCAGCGATTCGTAGCCGAACAGCCGCTTCCGGCAGAACGTCGCCACGACTTCGGAGAACACGCCGAACGCCGGCAGGATCAGGATGTAAACCTCGGGATGGCCCCAGATCCAGAACAGGTTGACGTAGTTCATCATGTTGCCGCCGAGCTCGTTGGTGAAGAAGTGCATGCCGAGCAGGCGGTCGAGGGCGAGCAGCAGGCAGGCCACGGTGAGCGCGGGGAAGGCGAAGGCCATCAGCAGCGAGGCGCAGAAGGCGGTCCAGGTGAAGGGCGGCATGCGCATCAAGGTCATGCCGGGCGCGCGGCGCTTGAGGATGGTGACCAGGAAGTTGATGCCCGACAAGGTCGAGCCGACGCCGCTGATCAAGAGCGCCCAGATCCAGTAGTCGACGCCGACCCCGGGGCTGTAGGCGATGCCCGAATAGGGTGGATAGCCGGTCCAGCCCGCGGTCGAGAACTTGCCGATCACCAGCGACACCATGACCAGGCCGGCGCCGGCCGCGCTCAGCCACAGGCTTAGCGAGTTCAGGAACGGGAAGGCCACGTCGCGCGTGCCGATCTGCAGCGGCACGGCGATGTTGAGCAGGCCGGTCATGAACGGCATCGCCATGAAGAAGATCATGATCGTGCCGTGCGAGCTGAAGATCTGGTCGAAATGCTCGGGCGGCAGGTAGCCGCCGCTGTTCAGCGCGACCGCCTGCTGGGCGCGCATCATGATGGCGTCGACGAAGCCGCGCAGCAGCATGATGAGCGCCAGCACGATGTACATGATGCCGATGCGTTTGTGGTCGACGCTGGTCAGCCATTCGGTCCACAGGTACTTCCAGCCCTTGAGCCAGGTGATGACGATAGCGACCAGGAGCGCGCCACCCACCGTCACCGCGGCACCGCCGGCGGCAATGGCGCTGTACAAAGGCAGGGCCTCGATCGTCAGTCTGCCGAACATCTCTATCTCCGGGCCGGCGCGGCGGCGCCATGGGCGTGCGGGCCGGCATATTTCTCGATGATCACCTCGAACAGCCGCGGTTCGACAGCCGAGTAGTAGACGACCGGGTTGAGCCGGCTTTTCTCGGCGAGCCGGGCATAGGTCGGCCGATCGAGCCGAGCGGTCGATTGCCGCGCGCGGGCGATCCAGGCCTCGAAGTCGTTGGGCGTGGTCGCGACGACCTCGAAGAACTGATCAGAGAAGCCACCGCCGCTATATTGCGTGTTGCGGCCGACGAACTTGCCGGGCGCATCGGCCAGGAGCTGCAGCCGGGTCTGCATGCCGGCCATGGCGTAGATCTGGCCGGCGAGCGCCGGCACGTAGAAGGAGTTCATCACCGTGTCGGAGGTGATGCGCAGGCTGACCGGCCGGCCGGCCGGAATCGCCATCTGGTTCACCGCCGCCACGCCCTGCTTAGGATAGATGAACAGCCATTTCCAGTCCTGGGCGACGACCTCGATATGGACCGGTGGGCCGTTGGCGGCGATCGGCCGGTAGGGGTCGAGCTTGTGGGTGCTGCGCCAGACCAGGACGGCGACGGCAATCACGATCACCGCCGGGATCGCCCAGACCACCGTGTCGACCGTGAACGAGCTGTCCCATTTGGGCTCGTAGCGGGCGTTGCGGCCGGCGCGGTAGCGCCAGGCGAAGATGAACGTCATGACGATGACCGGCACGACCACGATCATCATTACGCCGAAGGCGTCGAACAGCAGGCCGCGCTCGGCGTCGGCGATCGGGCCCTTGGGATTGAGGACCACGGCGCGGTCGCAAGCGGCGGCCAGCAGGGCAAACAGCGCGATTGCCGCGCACCGTACTATACCGACAGCCTGCTTCACGCTCCCCGCCCCGTTCATTGAGCAGCCGGGCTAGATTGAAGCTACATCTTGTGCCGGGCAAATGATTCTTTTGCCGCGATGTCCCAGCGATGCGCTCAGGTCTTCCGTTCGGGCGTCGCTCCACCGGGCGTCGGCGTCGCCGGCGCCGTACCTTTTCGAGTCGGGTCCTTGCCCGTCGGATCTCTGACCGTGCAGACATCGGTCTTCAGGCGCTCCTTGAGGAGCGCGATCTGGTCCTCGATCTGCTTGTTGGCCGCCTTCTGCTTCTCGATTTGCTCTTCCAGCGCCTTGATCTGCGCCTGATCAGGGCCCGGCGGCGCGGGCGCCGGCGGCGGCGCGGGCAGTTGCACCGCCACGTTCACGACCGGCCGGTAGAACAAGTACCAGCCGAGCGCCAAGCCGGCGGCCAACAGCAGGAAGCCACCGACCAGGCCGCCCAGGATCAGCGGCCAGCGCGGGCTCGGACGTTGTTCCGGTGGCGGCGCGGTCTCGGCCATAGGTGAACACTGGCTCCCATGAAAGACGGCAGTCAACACCGCTGGCGCGGCGGAATTTGGGCGGCCGGCATGCGGCCTCCTGGGCACCCGCCCGCCAACGCCCTCGACCTGCCGTATTGTGGCGTCTAGGGTCCGGCCCAGCACAGCCAGGGAGAGTTCCATGACCGCCTGCATCGTCGGTTGGTCCCACAGCAAGTTCGGCAAGCTCGACGGTGAGACCAGCGAATCGCTGATCGCCAAGACGGCGAGCGAGGCGATCGCCCACGCCGGCATCGCGCCCAAGGACGTCGACGTGATCTATGTCGGCAACATGAATGGCGGCTTCGTCCGCCAGGAGTTCCACTCGTCGCTGGCGCTGCAGGCCCACCCTGACCTGCGCTTCAAGCCGAGCACGCGCGTCGAGAACGCCTGCGCCACCGGCTCGGCCGCCATCCACATGGGGCTGAACACGCTCGCCTCCGGCAAGGCGCGCTTCGTGCTGGTGGTCGGCGTCGAGAAGATGACCGAGCTCAACAGCGCGCAGGCGGGCGAGGTGTTGATCAAGGCCTCTTATGTTGCCGAGGAGGCCAACATCAAGGCGGGCTTCGCCGGCATCTTCGGCAAGATCACCTCGGCCTACTTCCAGCGCTACGGCGACAAGTCGGATGCACTCGCCAAGATCGCGGTCAAGGCGCACAAGAATGGCGCCAAGAACCCCTTCGCCCACTTCCAGAAGGAGTTCGCCTACGAATTCTGCCGCACGCCCTCGGACAAGAACCCGTTCGTGGCGGGACCGCTCAAGCGTACCGACTGCTCGCCGGTGACCGACGGCGCCGCGGCGGTGATCCTGGCCGACGTGTCGACCGCGCTCGGCCTGAAGCAGGCGATCGCCTTCCGCGCCGCCGAGCAGGTCAACGACTTCCTGCCGATGAGCCGGCGCGACATCGTGAAGTTCGAAGGCCCGGCGCTTGCCTGGAAGAAGGCGCTGGCGGCCGCCCGCCTCGACCTGCTCGATCTGTCGTTCGTCGAGAGCCACGACTGCTTCACCTCGGCCGAACTGATCGAGTACGAGGCGATGGGCCTCACTGCTCCAGGTGAGGGCGAACGGGCGATTCACGAAGGCTGGGTCGAGCGCGACGGCAAGCTGCCGGTCAACGTCTCGGGCGGCCTCAAGGCCAAGGGCCATCCGGTCGGCGCCACCGGCGTCAGCATGCACGTCATAACGGCAATGCAGCTTTCCGGCACCGCGCCGGGCGCATTGCAATTGCCCAAGGCGAGGCTCGGCGGCGTGTTCAACATGGGCGGCGCTGCCGTTGCCAACTACGTGAGCGTCCTCGAACCGCTGCGCTGAGCTGTTGCGCGCGATCGGCCACCGGGAGAGCGACGCCATCCTGGGCGCGATGCGCCAGGTGGCGCTGGCGGGCGGCCACGCCTTGACCTGGGCCGACACGACGAGCCTGCGCGCCGCCGGACGCTACTTGTTGCGCCGTCCCGACGTGTCGGATGTCGGCGCGTTGCCCGCGGTCGCGCCGCGCGATCTCTTGTCGACGCTGAAGGGCGAGCCCGAGCTCGCGCGCGAGGCCGTGAAATACCTTGCCATCATGGCGCTGGTCGATGGTGCGCTCGACCACAAGAAGATGGCGCGCGTACTCGACTATGCGCGCGCCCTCGACGTCGAGGCCGACTATCTCACCGACCTCGTGGAGGCCGCATCCGGCCATCTCGAATGGGCGATCGCCGACATGTGGCGCAAGAATTTCGACAGCGTCGTCAGCCGCTCATCGCAGGGTCTCGATCCGAACAAGTGGATCCGGCCGTACCGAGGCAGCAACGCCGATCCTGCACTGGCGGCGCGCTACGAGGCGATGGGCAAGCTGCCGCAGAACACCTTCGGCAAGGCGCTATGGGACTTCGACAAGAGGAACGGCTATCCCTTCCCCGGCGATCCCGAGGCGCTCAACGCCAGCTTCGGCACGCCGCACG
>VGCQ01000131.1 GCA_016870055.1 Alphaproteobacteria bacterium
CCCGCCAAGCCTGCACCGCCGCCGGCCAAGCCGGCCGCCGCACCGGCCAAGCCGCCGTCGAAGTTCCCGCCGCCCGCCTTCAAGATCACGGTGGCGACCGAGGCCGCCTTCCCGCCGTTCAACTATCTCGACCGCAAGGGCATGCCCGCCGGCTTCGAGATGGAGCTGGCGCAGGAAGCCTGCCAGCGCATCAAGGCGGAGTGCGAGTTCGCCGCCTTCAAGTGGGACGAGCTGATCCCCGGCCTGCTCGACAAGAAGTTCGACGTCGTCATGTCGTCGATGGAAGTGACCGGCGAGCGGCGCAAGCGCATGGGCTTGTCGCGCCGCTACTATCTTTCGCCCGGCGCCTTCATCGCCGCCAAAGGCGCGCCGTTCGACGGCCCGCCTTCCTTGCTGCGCAACAAGCGGATCGGCATCCAGCGCGATTCGACCCATGCCGACTGGGCGGACAAGAGCTTTCGCCGGTCCGCTCAGCTCAGACGCTACGGCACCGTCGCCGAGGCGCTCGACGCCCTGGCCAAGAACGAGGTCGATGCGGTGTTCGGCGACAAGGCCCAACTCTGGCTGTGGAGCCAGAAGCCGGAAGGCAAATGCTGCGAACTGATCGGCCAGGACATCAAGGACAACCAGACGCTCGGCATCGGCGTCGCCGCGGGACTGCGCAAGGAAGACGCCAAGCTGCGCGATGCCTTGAACAAGGCGTTCGGCGAGATGATGGCCGACGGGACCTACAAGAAGATCAACGACAAATTCTTCCCGTTCGCCCTCAACTGACGTTGGGCGTCAGTGCAGCGCGCGCTCGCGCGAGACGTATTGGCCGCGCTTCAGTTCCTTGAAGAACTGCGGCACCTGCGGGTGCGACACCGGCTTGCCGGTCTCGTCGGGCAGCAGGTTCTGCTCGGAGACGTAGGCCACGTAGGTCGTTTGCGCGTTCTCGGCCAACAGATGATAGAACGGCTGATCGCGCCGCGGACGCACTTCCTCGGGAATCGAAGCCAGCCACTCCTCGGTGTTGGCGAATACCGGATCGACATCGAAAATGACGCCACGGAACGGGTAGATCCGGTGCCGGACCACCTGCCCGATGGCGAACTTCGCCTTGCGCATCGGCGGCGCTGTGATTGCCGCTCGTGCCGCTTGGTTCTCGATATCCATGGCGCCAAGTATTACCCCGAACCAGCCGGCAGGCAACGCGCAACAAACCGTGAGGCGGCAAGCGCTGCAAGAATGTCGCGGGCTTGGCCGGCCCGGCTCCGCGGCGGCATCGGTTGACGCGAGCAGCCGGGGTGTGGACTCTGACGCGGCAAGGGAAGGTGCTTTTGGCCAAAGGTCTAAAAGTTCGGTTTTGGGGCGTGCGCGGCTCGATTTCCTGCTCGGGCGCGGAGTATGCCCGGTATGGCGGCCACACCTCGTGCCTGGAAGTGACGGCGGGCGGGCGGCGCCTCATCTTCGACGCCGGCACCGGCATCCGTCCGCTCGGCCTGGAACTTGCACGCCGCACGCCGCTCGACATCGACATCTACTTCACGCACACCCATCTCGACCACATCACCGGCCTCACCTTCTTTGCGCCGCTGTTCGACGCGCGCAATTCGGTCCGCCTGTGGGCCGGCCACCTCGAGCAGCCCAACACGCTGAAGAGCGTCGTCAGCAATCTCATGCAGGCGCCGCTTTATCCGGTGTCGCTCGACGTGTTTCAGGCGCGGGTCGACTTCAGCGAATTCAAGAGCGGCCAGACGCTGACCTGCGGCGACATGACGATGCGAACCGCCGCCCTCAATCATCCCAATGGCGCCACCGGCTATCGTGTCGATTTCGGCAACAAGTCGATCTGCTACATCACCGACACCGAGCATCGCGGCGATGGTCCGGACAAGGCGATCGTCGAGCTGTGCCGCGACGCCGACGTGATGATCTACGATTCGAGCTACACCGACGCCGAGTATCCCCGCTATCGCGGCTGGGGACACTCGACCTGGCAGGAAGGCGTGCGGGTCGCCGACGCGGCGGGCGTCGGCACGCTTGCCATCTTTCATCATGATCCCAGCCACGACGACGCCTTCATGGACGGCGTGGCGCGCGAGGCGGCGGCGACGCGACCCGGCAGCGCGCCGAGCGGCCTGCCGCGCGCCGTCGTCGCCCATGAAGGTCTGACGCTCAGCCCGTGAGCGCAGCACCCAGCCTGCGGGGCCGCTGGCGGCGCTTGAAGCTCGGGCTGCCGACCGTGCTGGGCCTCAAGCCGCGCGGCTGGTTCATCCCGCATCGCTACGCACCGTTGCTGCCGCCGCCCGGTGCGCAACCGCCGTACCCCGCGATCGAGCAGCTCTTCACCGCCGCCGAATCCGGCTTCGGCCGCGTGCTCGACGCCGTCGATACGCACGCTGCGGCGTTGGAGAGCTTCAAGACCCTGTTCGCCCAATCGTGGTTTCCCTCGCTCGACGCCGCGGTCGCCTATGCCGTGGTGCGCGAGCGCAAGCCGCAGCACATCTTCGAGGTCGGGTCGGGCCATTCGACGCGGATTCTCGCCCGCGCCTTGGGCGGTGTCGGCGCGATCGTCGCCATCGATCCATCGCCGCGGGCCGACATCGTCGACCTGCCCGGCGTTCGGGTCGTGCCGTCGACGTTGCAGGCTGCTCCCGCCGACGTGTTCGACGGGCTGAAGGCCGGCGACGTGCTGTTCATCGACTCCAGCCATATCCTGATGCCGGGCAGCGACGTCGACATCCTGCTCAACCGCGTCCTGCCGGCGGCGCCGTCGGGCGTTCTGGTGCACATCCACGATGTCTTCCTGCCGTTCGACTATCCCGAGATGTGGGGATGGCGGGCCTACAACGAGCAGCAGGGCATCGTGCCGCTGCTGGCGACCGGCGCCTATCGACCACTGTTCTCCAGCGCCTGGGCCGAGCGGCGCATGGCCTCCCGGTTGGCTGCATCGGTCGTCGCCCGCCTGCCGCAGCCGGACGATGCCTTGCCGGCCAGCCTGTGGTTGGAGAAGCGCTGATGCTCGACCGCGCGCGCGATTGGCTGATCGGGCGCAGCGCGCCGGGCGACCTGCCCGAGCGCGTCCGCCAGACCATCCGGCAGCAACAGGAACGCAGCGAGATCCTGATCGGCTGGGCCGAGCTGGTGTTGGTCGGATTGCTGGCGATCGCCTACCAGACCACGACCATGGCGACCGGCGTCGTCCAGGACGACTATTCGTTCGAGACCGAAGTCTTCATCGCCTACGGCCTGTTCTCGATCGGGCGCCTGGTGCTGGCCTACCGCCGCGCTCTGCCGGAATGGCTGCTCTACGTGTCGGTGGTTGCCGACATGGCCCTATTGATGGGCCTGATCTACTCGTTCCACTACAAGTACGCCCAGCCGGCGGTCTTCTATCTGAAGGCGCCGACCCTGTTCTACGTCTTCCTGTTCATCGCCCTGCGCGCGCTGCGCTTCGAGGCGCGCTTCGTGATCTTCACCGGCCTTACCGCCGCCGCCGGCTGGATCGTGCTGATGTTCTACGCCCTGGGCGGCCGCGGCGGGCCGGCGAACGAGACCAACGACTTCGTCGAGTACATGACGTCGAATGCTTTCCTGAGACAGGCCGAAGCCGACAAGATCATCGCCATCCTGCTGACCACCGCCATCCTGGCGATCGCCATTTCGCGCGCTCGAAACCTTCTCATTCAATCGGTCAGCGAAGGGGCGGCGGCGCGCGACCTGTCGCGCTTCTTCGATCCCGGCGTCGCCAACCGCATCCGCTCGGCCGACATGTCGATCAAGGCCGGCGAGGGCGAGCTGCGCGACGTCGCCATCCTGACCGTCGATTTGCGCGGCTTCACCCGCCTGTCGGTCGACCTGCCGCCGGACGAGGTGATGAAGCTGCTGCAGGACTACCAAGGCCGGGTCTGCCCGCTGATCGTCGGCAACGGCGGCAGCATCGACAAGTTCCTGGGTGACGGCATTCTCGCTTCGTTCGGCGCGGTTGCACCTTCGGCCACCGCGGCCGCCGATGCCTTGCGGGCGGCCGATGCCGTGCTCGATGCCGCCGACCGATGGATCGCAGAACGCCAGGCCGCCGGCTTGCCGCCGCTGTCGATCGGTCTGGCGGTGGCGTCGGGACGGGTTGTTTTCGGGGCGGTCGGCAACGACGAGCGGCTGGAATTCACCGTCATCGGCGACGCCGTGAATTTCGCCGCCAAGCTGGAAAAACACAATAAAGAAGAGAAAACACGGGCTCTGGTCGATGCCGGGACCTATGCCCTGGCGGAACGCCAGGGCTATCGTGCCGCTCGGGAACGCGAACGCCGGGCCCGACGGGCGGTCGGGGGTGTCAGCGAACCGATCGACATCGTCGTCCTGGCAAAGTGATCGGGGGCGCCGATGGCGTTGCCTTGCCCTTTCCCCAATCGGGGCCTATGTAATCCACAAGCTTGAGCTTTGTCCGTCCGGCTGAAACGGCTGGATGGACGATGCCGGTGAAGCGGGCGTTGAAACCAGCGCGTTTCCGGTCGATGGACTTGCAGGTGGGTCCACGTGACCGGGAGCCGCTCTAGCAAACGGGTGGCGGAGCGCCGTCGTGGGTAACAACTACGATATCATTCTGATCGGGCTGGTCGCGATTTTCCTGATCCTGCGGCTGCGCTCCGTGCTGGGTAAGCGCACCGGCAACGAACGGCCGCCGGCGCGCGATCCGTTCACACCGCCGCCGCCGCCGTCACCGCGTGCCGGCGACGCACCGGCCGGCCAGAACGGCAATGACAATGTCGTTTCGCTGCCGACCGCCACCGGGCCCGCACCGCGGCCGCCGCTGGCGACCAGCGGGCCGGGCGGCATCCGTGCCACCGTTCTGCCGCCGGCTGCCGCCGGCGTCACTGCCATCCGCGCCGCCGATCCAAGCTTCGATCCTTCGACGTTCACCAGCGGCGCGCGGGCGGCGTTCACCGCCATCGTCGAAGCGTTCGCCAAGGGCGATACCGGCTCGCTGCGGCCATTGCTCGACGGGCCGACTTTCGCGAGTTTCGAATCGGCTATTCGCGGCCGCATCGAACGCAAGGAGAAGGCCGAGACGACGTTGATCGGCTTCGAAGCGTCCGACATCGCGGCTGCCGAGCTGCAAGGCAGCCATGCCGCCGTGACGATGCGGTTCGTCAGCGAGCAAATCAACGTGCTGCGTGATGCCGAAGGCCAGATCGTCGACGGCAACCCCAATGAAGTGCAGAAAGTCGTGGATCTCTGGACATTCCGTCGCGACACCAAGTCCAGCGATCCCAATTGGCTGCTGATCAAGACCGACAGCGAAGGCTGAGGGGGATCTTCTGAACATGCGCTGGGCAGTGCTGTCCGGCAGTGCGGTGTGGTTGGCCGCAGTCGGTGTCTTGACCGCCTGCACGGACACGGCCAGCAGGCCAAACGAACAACGCGTGGCGATGGCACCGATCTCGTTCAACGAGATCGCCGGCTGGGCGAGCGATAAGCACAGCGAGGTGCTTGCCACATTCCGCCTCTCCTGCCCCAAGCTGACCGCCAAGTCCGACAGCCGAATCGCCACGGACGGCGGCTACAAGACCATCACCACCACCGAATGGAAGAAGATCTGTGACGCGGCAAGCGCTGTCCGCGGCGGCGACGACCGGGCGGCGCGTGTCTTCTTCGAGGAGAACTTCCGGCCGCTGGTGGTCCAGTCCCCCGGCAAGTTCACCGGTTACTTCGAGCCGAAGATTCGCGGCAGCAAAGCGCCGTCGCGGCTGTTCACCGTGCCGGTCTACCGCCGGCCGCCCGATCTCACCGACAAGCCGTTTTTCACCCGCGCCGAGATCGAGCAGGGCGCACTCAAGGGCAAGGGCCTGGAGATCGCCTATGTGCAGGACCCGGTCGCGCTGTTCGAGGTGCAGGTCCAGGGCAGCGGGCGCATTCAGCTGGCCGAGGGTGGCATCCTCAATCTCGGCTTCGATGGCTCGAACAACCGTCCCTATACGGCGATCGGCACGGTTCTGATCGAGATGGGCATCCTGACCAGGGAGAACGCGACCTGGCCCGCGATCCGCGACTCGCTGAGGCGCAGTCCGCAGCAGGCTCGCGAGGTGATGCGCAAGAACGAGCGCTACATTTTCTTCAGGGACACCAGGACCCAAGGCGCCATCGGTGCCGAAGGCGTGGCGCTCACCGCCCAACGCAGCATGGCGGTCGATACCGCCTTCACCCCCTACGGCACGCCGATATGGATCGACACGGCGCGGCCGGTGATCCGCAGGCCGGGTGTCACCGAGCCCTATCGCCGGCTGGTCATCGCCCAGGACGCCGGCGCGGCGATCCAGGGACCGGCACGTGGCGACGTCTTTTTCGGCACCGGCGCCCAGGCCGCCGAGTGGGCCGGCCGCATGAACAGCGGTGGCCGGGCGATCGTTCTGGTTCCCAACAAGGGCTAGAGCGGCTCGCCTTTGATCGGAACCGCGTGCGGTTCCGATCAAATGCAAACGCGCGGGTTTCGACGGCAGTTTCTCAGGCGCCGTGCGTCCAACTTATTCCAGCTGAACGCACGATGCTTTCGCGGGCTCCGGAGGCTGCCGATCCGGGCGGCCGCGTCTCGTTCCTGTCGTCGTCAGATCGTTTGGAGCTATTCTAAACAAGTCCCGTTGCACGCTATTTTTACGACTGCCAATGTGGCCGGCGTGTCACGACCACCCGCCAAACCATCAGCTTCTCCGCCGCGCCGCGTGGCGCTGTTCGTCACTTGCCTGGTCGACCTTTTCCGGCCGTCGGTCGGCTTTGCCGCCGTGAAGCTTCTCGAGGAGGCCGGATGCACGGTCGAGGTGCCGCCGCTGCAGGTCTGTTGCGGCCAGCCGGCCTACAATTCGGGCGACCGCGCCACGACACGGGCCATTGCCGCGCAGGTCGTCGAAGCGTTCGACGGCTATGATGCGGTGGTCGCTCCCTCCGGTTCGTGCGCCGGCATGTTGACGCACCACTATCCCAGCCTGTTCGAGGACGATCCGGCGATGCAGGCGCGGGCGAAGAATTTGGCCGACCGCAGCCACGAGCTGACGTCCTTCCTGGTCGATGTCCTGGGCATGACCAAGGTGGCGGCACGCTATGACGGCGTCGCGACCTACCACGATTCCTGCTCGGGCCTGCGCGAGCTTGGCGTCAAGCAACAGCCGCGTCGGCTGCTGGCGTCGGTCGAGGGGCTCGAGCTGCGCGAGATGACGTCGCCCGAAGTGTGCTGCGGCTTCGGCGGGACGTTCTGCGTCAAGTACCCCGAGATATCGAATGCCATGGTCGGCGAGAAGTCGGCAGACATCGCGGCCGCCGGCGCCGACACCCTGCTGGCAGGCGATCTCGGCTGCCTGATGAACATGGCCGGCAAGCTGCAGCGCGAAGGCCGTGCGGTCCGGGTACGGCATGTCGCCGAAGTGCTGGCCGGCCTGGGCGACGAAGCGCCGATCGGCGAGCCGGGCGGGAGCCGCCGCTGATGCAATCGACGGCACGCAGCTTCAAGGACAATGTCGACACCGCACTTGCCGATCCCAATCTGCAGGATTCACTGTCCAAGCTGAAGGTCGGCTTCTCCGAACGGCGGCGGCAGGCGGCCGAGCGGCTGCCCGAGTTCGAGGCGCTGCGCGACCGCGCGCGCGACATCAAGAACCATGCGCTGGCCAACCTCGATTTCTACCTCGAGGAATTCGAGCGCAAGGTCACGGCGCTGGGCGGCCACGTCCACTGGGCGCCGACGGCCGACGATGCGCGGCGCATCATCGCCGACCTCTGCAGGAGCATCGGCGCCCGCACCGTCGCCAAGTCGAAGTCGATGGTCGCCGAGGAGATCGGACTGAACGAGCATCTCGAAGCGCTGGGCATCGCGCCGATCGAGACCGATCTCGGCGAGTACATCATCCAGCTTCGCCACGAGCCGCCCAGCCACATCATCGCACCGGCCGTCCATCTGACCAAAGACCAGGTGGCTGACACCTTCCTGGAGCACCACAGCAAGCTCGGCTTCACCCGGCGTCTCACCGAGCGCAACGATCTGGTGGCCGAGGCGCGTGCCGTGCTGCGCCAGAAGTTCCTCGATGCCGATGTCGGGCTGACCGGGGCCAACTTCCTGGTGGCCGAGACCGGTTCGTCGATGCTGGTCACCAACGAAGGCAACGCCGATCTGTCCAACACCCTGCCGCGCATGCACATCGTGCTGGCCAGCATCGAGAAGGTCATCCCGACGCTGGAGGATGCGGCCGTGTTGTTGCGCGTGCTGGCGCGATCGGCGACCGGCCAGGAGTCCTCGGCCTACACCACGCTCAACACCGGCCCCAAGCGGCCGGGCGATCTCGACGGACCCGAGCAGTACCACGTCGTCATCCTCGACAACGGCCGCTCCTCGGTGCTGGGCACCGAGATGCAGGACATGCTGCGCTGCATCCGCTGTGGCGCCTGCATGAACCACTGCCCGGTCTATGGTGCGATCGGCGGCCATGCCTACGGCTGGGTCTATCCCGGCCCGATCGGCGCGGTGCTGACGCCGCAACTGTTGGGCGTCGAGGAGGCGGCCAACCTGCCCAACGCCTCGACCTTCTGCGGTCGCTGCGAAAGCGTCTGCCCGGTGCGCATCCCCTTGCCCGGCCTGATGCGTCATTGGCGTGAACGCGAGTTCGAGCGCCACCTCACGCCCAAGGCGATCCGCCAAGGCCTGGCGTTGTGGGGCTTCATGGCGCGCCGGCCGCGGCTCTATCGCCGGATGACGGCACTCGCCAATCGGTTGTTGGCCCTGCTTGGCCGGGCCGAGGGTCGCTACCGCACCCTGCCGTTGGCCGGCGGCTGGACCCGCTTTCGCGACTTTCCCGCGCCGCCGGCCGGCGGCACGTTCCACGCCCAATGGCGGCGCCGCAAGCCATGAGCGAGGCTGGCAGCCAGGCCGATCGGGCGGCGATTTTGGGCAGCATCCGGCGCGCGTTGCGCCGCGGGCCGCTTTCGGGGGCCGCCCGGCAGGCGGTCGACGCGCGACTGGCCGACCCACCAAGAGGTCCTGCGGTCGGCCGGGCTGCGCTGGCGGAGCCTGAGAAGGTGGCGCTGTTCTGCCAATGGGCCGAGTTCAACAATGCAACTGTAGCGCGCGTGGCGGCGGCCGACGTGCCAGGTGAGATCGTCGGGTACTTGGCCCGCAACAATCTGCCAGCCGCGGCTGCGATGGCGCCCTCGCCGGCACTCGAAGCCCTCGACTGGGCCAGCCAGAGGATGCTGACGCTGCGGCACGGCCGCGGCGAAGGCGCCGACCAGGTGTCGATCACGGGCGCTTTCGCCGGTATCGCCGAAACCGGGACGCTGGTCATGGCGTCGGGGCCGGAGCATCCGGTAACCCTCAATCTTCTGCCCGATACCCATATCGTCGTGCTGCGCGAAGGCGACATTGTCGGCGGCTATGAGGAGGTCTGGCAGCGCCTGCGCGCACGCTACGGCAAGGACGCGATGCCGCGCACGGTCAACACCATCACCGGCCCATCACGCACCGGCGACATCGAACAGACCATCGAGCTCGGCGCCCATGGGCCACGGCGCATGCATATCGTGGTGGTGGGCGGGTGAGCGCGGCGGCGGATGCGGCTTCGTCGGAGCCCAGAGCGGAGCTGCGCGTCGTCGGCACCAGCGTCACCCATGAGGTCGAGGCGGTGTTCGATCGACTGGCCGCCGCCGTTGGCCGGCGCGCGCCGCGGGTGCTGCAAGTCGGATCGCGCACCATGGTATCCGATCGAAACGTTCTCAATTGGCGCAGCTTGACCGCCAAGCGCTTCGATGGCCGGGCGCGGTTCGTTGGTCTGGATCTGCTGGACGGTGCCAATGTCGACTGCGTCGCCGATATCTGCGGCTCGCTGGGCAGCCTCAAATCAGCGCTCGGCGAGGAGGCGTTCGACCTCGCGATCTGCTGCCATGTGCTGGAGCACACGCGCGATCCCCGCCGGGCGGCGCGCAATGTCGCGGGCATGCTGCGGCCCGGCGGTCTCGCCTATGTCTCGGCGGCGTGGTCGCAAGCCTTCCATGCGGCGCCCGATGACTACTGGCGCTTTTCGATACGGGGCCTGCTGCAGCTGTTCGACGGACTAGACATCGTGTCGTCGTTCTACAGCGGCGGCGATGTCGGCCTGGACGTGGCCTATCGCGTGGTGCGCGACGGCAAGCCGGAGCTCGAGCCGCGCGCCGGCGCTGTCGAGCAGGGGCTGTTTCAGCTCGTGCTCGACCACGAGGACAATCGCGCCGTGCTGGCCCGCCAGGCCACCGAGCGGCTGCCGGTGTCCCGCACCTATCTGCCGACCCTGTTCGTCAATATCGTCGGCCAGCGCCCGGCCTGAGCACCCCGAAGAGACCTGGACAAAAAGAAAGAGCGGGCTTTCGCCCGCTCTTCTTGTTTGCGTTTCTGGGCTGCGACTAGAAGCGCAGATCCATGCCGAGCAGGATCGCCCAGGAGTTGCCGCTGCCGAGGTTGCCCGGGCTCGATGCCGTGTAGAGCATCGCGCCGCCGGTCAGCTTCACGCCCGGTCCGAGCGCGTAGTTGGCACCGATTTCCCACTTGTTGATCGACTCAGCGCCGAACACCAGCGAGGTCGGCGAGTTGTTGAAGCAGGTGCTGTTGACACCCGGGACACCGCCGCAGCCGGCCGTGTTGAGCGTCACAGCCTGCGTGCCGGTGGCAATCGCCGTCGCATTCGACGAGCCGTTGCCGTTGGTGTTGTAGAAGCCGGCCCACATGAACGACATCTGCCACGGGCCAGTCGCATACATGATGCCACCGGTGGCGAAGCGGGTGTCGTTGTCGATGCCGGTGAAGTAGTTCGCACCAGCGCCGTTGTTGTCCCAGCCGATCGCGCCACCGACCGTGAAGCCGGCGTAGCCGAACTGCGCACCCGCGACCCACTGCTTCCAGTTGGCGAGGTTGGCGCCGGTCGTCATGCTGGCCGCCGTAGCGAGCGGCGAGAAGCCGGGGACGAACGTCGCGTAGGCGAACGCACCGTACAGAGCGACGGTGACGTCACCGAACTTGTTCAGGTAGTTGGCGCCAATATCGAACAGGTCCTGCCACGTGTAGTCGTTGGTCGGGCAGTTGCTGATGTTGGCGGCGTTGTTGTAGCCGCAGGCGCCGGCCGGGTTGCCCGGGCCAGACGTACCGAACATAGTAGTGCTCGCCGCGGCGTTCAGCTTGGGAGCGTAGCCGACACCGATCTGCAAGCCCTGGAAGCGCGGCGTGAAGTAGTTGATGCGGTTCACGTCCTGCCAGAGCGGCGTGATCGTCGTCGCCATCGAACGGCCGTAGGCCTTGTTGTAGGACATGACGCCGGCATTGGCCCAGTTGTGGTTGTGCTGGATGGCGCCGAAACCAACCAACGCTGACGGCGTGCCGTAGTACATACGGTACGTGGCGGCGTCGCGCGAGCCCAACTCGACGCGGCCCCAGTCACCGAAGGCGAAGATGAAGGCTTCGTCGATCTGCCCGTTGGCCGCCGCAGAGCTCGGGTTCCAGGCTTCCAGCTCGACGTTCAAGCCGACGCTCGTGCCGTTGTCGAGCTTG
>VGCQ01000132.1 GCA_016870055.1 Alphaproteobacteria bacterium
CCTCGCGCTGCTGCAGCCGGCCGGCCAGGACGCGCCGCGTCGCGCGCTGGGCCTCGCCCTTACCCTGCTTGCTTTTGCGGCCCTGGTGCCGCCCTCGCCGCTTGCCGTCGCGGCGGCCTCGGTGATGAAGGTCAATCCCTGGACTCTGGCGATGCTCGGCCTGCCGCTTGCCTTGATCGCGACGGTGCTGGCGTGGGGACACGTTGCGCGACAGGCGCCGGCGAGCGGCGCGGCCGGCCAGCTCGGCTGGGCGTGGCTTGCCGTGGCTATCCCGGTCGCGCTCCTGGTCGTGCAGTCGGTGGCGCAGATGCCGAGCGAGCCGCTGGGCAAGGGCGGCGCGCGCGAGTTCTACATCGGCATCTCCAAGCCGCTGCTGCTCACGGTGATCGCCGTCACGCTGGCAATCCTGTTTGCCGGCCGCTGGCAGCCGTCGGCGCTGGTCGGCCGCGGCTGGGCGCCGCTGCTGCTCGCGGTCGGCGCCGCCGGCGGCCTCAGCCGCGTGTTCGACGAAACCGGCATGGCCGAGCTTTTGGCCGAGCAGGCGCTGCATCCGCGCTACGGCGTGCTGACGCCCTTCCTCGCCGCCGCCATCGTCAAGACCATGCAGGGCAATTCGCTCACCGCCGTGCTGACGGCGTCGGGCATGGTCGAGCCGATGTTACCCGCACTCGGCCTCGACAGCGCGAGCGGCCGGGTGCTCGCGGCGGCGGCGGTCGGTGCGGGCTCGATGGCGATCTGCCACGTCAACGATCCCTTGTTCTGGATCGCCGCGGCGATGGCCCGCCTGTCGCCGGGGCGGGCGCTCTATGTGATCTCGCTCGGCAGCGTCGTCATGGCGGTTGGCGCCCTGGTGGTGCTGGCGGCGATTCGCCAGTTCCTGTAGCCGCTCAGTCGAGCTTCACGCCGGCCGCCTTGACCACCGGCGCCCAGAGCTTGCGGTCCTCGGCGAGGAAGGCGTCGAAGCCGGCGCGGCCGGGCGGCGGCAGGTCGAGACCGAGATCGTCGGACCAGCGTCGCTGGATCTCGGGTTGCTTCAGGGCCTCGACGACCGCCGCTTCGAGTCTCGCCAGGATAGGCTCCGGCGTGCCGGCCGGCGCGCCGACGCCGTACCACGAGGTCGCGACATAGCCCGGCAAGGTCTCGGCGATGGCCGGGATGTCGGGCGCCGCCTTCGAACGTTGCGCCGACGTGACGCCCAGCCCCTTGAGCTTGCCGCCGCGCACCTGCGGCAGCATCGAGGGCATGTTGGCGAACATCATCTGCACCGTGCCGGCGGCCAAGTCGTTGTAGGCGGGACCGGCGCCCTTGTAGGGCACGTGGATGATGTCGACGCCGGCCATGCTCTTGAAAAGCTCGCCACTGAGATGCAGCGAAGTGCCGGGCCCCGACGAGGCGAAGGAGTACTTGCCCGGCTCCTTCTTGCACAGCGCGATCAGCTCGGCGACGGAGTTGGCCGGCAGCGACAGCGGCACGCCCAGCAGGTTCGACAGGACGGCCAGCCGCGAGATGCCGACGATGTCGCGATCGGGATCGTAGGGCAGCTTGCTGTAGAGCATCGGGTTCAGCGTATGGCTGGCCACCGTGATCAAGCCGACCGTGTAGCCATCGGGCGCGGCGCGCGCCAGCTCGGCGGTGCCGATGTTGCCGCCGGCGCCGCCTTTGTTGTCGACCACGAACTGCTGGCCCAGGCTGCGGCCGAGCTGCTCGCAGATCAGGCGGCTCACCGTGTCGGTGCCGCCGCCCGGCGCGAACGGCACGATGAAGCGGACGGTCTTGGCCGGCCATGCCGGCTGGGCGCGGACACTTGCGGCCGGCACGATGAGCGGCGCGGCGACCGCGGAGGCAAGCAGACGTCGTCTCAGCATGGCGTTTCCCTGAAAATCGTCTTGGTTTCTGGCCTCCTGACATGGCCGACCGGTCGCCCGGCGTCCAGAGCCAGTTGCGGCGAAATCGGCACGGTCGCGACGCTGGAGCAGCACGCTTTCGCCGCGTAGCCTCTCGAGCCAATGAATGGACCGATCGGGGAACTGCTCAGGACGCCCGACTTCCTCAGGCTGTGGCTGGTCGGCGCCTTCGCCAACGCCATGCGCTGGCTGGAACTTTTGGCCTCCGGCCTGTTCGCCTACCAGGCGACGGGCTCGGCGCTCGCCGTCACCGCGGTGGTGGCGGCGCGTCAGCTGCCGCAGCTCCTGTTCGGCGCCTTTGCCGGCGCGGTCTCCGAGGCGCTCAATCGCAAGACCATCATGCTGCTGGCGCTTGCCGTGCCGGCGATCGTGTCGACCACGCTCGCGGCCCTCGCCGCGAGCGGCGATCTCGGCCTGTGGCACATCGCCCTGGGCAATCTGATCTCGGGCACCATGTGGTCGACCGAGATGTCGACCCGGCGGCGCATGGTCGGCGAAGTGGCGGGGCCGCAACGCATCGTGCCGGCGATCGCCCTCGATTCGGCGACCAATGCGGCGACCCGCATGATCGGCCCCTTGCTCGGCGGCATCGCCTTCGAATGGCTGGGCATGCGCGGCGCCTATGCCGTCACCGCCCTCGTGCAGTTCGCCGGTGCCATCGCGCTCGCCGGCCTGGTGCATCCGCAGCTCACCCGGCGCCTCGACCTCGCCCGCATTCCCGCCGAGATCCTCGAGGGCTGGGCCTTCGCGAGGACCAAGCCCACTCTCGTGCTGGTGCTGGGCGTCACCGTGCTCACCAACGCCTTTGCCTTCGCCTATTCGGGCCTGGTGGCGCCGCTCGGGCTCGGTGCCTTCGAGGTCTCGCCGGCCCTGGTCGGACTGCTCGCCGCGGCCGAGCCTTTGGGCGCGCTGTGCGGCGGCGCACTGATCGCCGCCGGCGTGATCCGCATGGATCGGCGGCTCACGTTTGCCGGCGGCGCGGCGTTGTTCATGGCTGCACTGATCGTGATGGCGGCCTCGCCGTACTACTGGCTGGCCTTTGCCGCACTGGTCGTCGGCGGCTTCGGCACGGCGGGCTTCGGCAACATGCAGACGACGCTCACCCTGACCGAAGCACCGGCCGAGATGCGCTCGCGCCTGATGGGCATGGTCACGGTCGGCATCGGCACCGGCCCGCTCGGCGTCCTGGCGGCCGGGCTGATCGCCGCCGAGCTCGGTCCGCGCGCCGCGGTCCTGGCGATGGCGGTCGTGGGCCTTGCCCTCACCCTCGCGCTGTCGCTCTGGCTGCGCCGTCGCAGCCGGAGCGGTGCGCCGATCAACCGTTGACGATGAAACGCTTGGCCGCCGTGTCGTAGTCGCCATAGCCCAGCGTGTCGTGCAGCTCGGGCGGCGGCAGCGCCGACTTGGCTTCCGATTCGCCGGCCTTGAGCGCCGCCAGCCCGGCCTTCATGCCGGCCAGCGCCGGCGACAGCAGCCCGGTCGGGAAGGTGCCGATCTTGAAGCCCATCGCCGCGGCCTGTTTTTGGCTGGGCGTGGCGCGCGGCGCGCCGGGCGACAGCACGACGAACGACGGCCGGCCGTGCGCCGCGGCGATGGCACGCGCGATCTCGCCGTCGTCGGCCGGCGAATCGAGGAACAGGATGTCGGCGCCCTCCTCGACATACATCTCGATGCGCGCCACCGCCTCGTCGATGCCCTGGGTCGGCCGGCAGTCGGTGCGCGCCAGCACCAGGATTCCCGACTCCTTCGCCGCCTCGACGGCGGCGCGGATCTTCATGCGCGCTTCGGCCCGCGGCAAGCAGGGTTTGCCGGCGGCGGTGAGCGCGCGCGGCGTGATCTTGTCTTCGATCAGGATCGCGGCGGCGCCGGCGCGGCCGTAGGCGCGCACGGTACGCTGCACGTTCATGGCATTGCCATAGCCGTGATCGCCGTCGGCCAGGATCAGAAGCTCGGGCGCCGCGCCGTGCACCATCTGGAAGGAATCGAACATCTCGGCGAACGACAGCAGATCGAGGTCGGGCCCGCCCAGCCGGCTCGCCGCCACGCAGGAGCCCGACAGGAACGCCGTCTTGAAGCCCGCGGCATGGGTCAGCTTGGCGGAGATGCCGTCATAGACCGCCGGCATCACGACCAGGCCCGGCTCGGCCAGCACGGCGCGCAGGCGGTCGGGCGCGGTCGATCGGGATTTCGGTGTCGGCGCGTTCATGACATCTCCTCGCAATCGTTGGGGGGTCGACGATAAAGCATATCTCGGCCGGCATCGACGAGCGGCACCCATCGGACTAGACTCATGGCAGTACTGCGTTTGAGGGGGAGATCATGCGCAGCGGCGTTGTACCGTTGGGGTGCGTCCTGGCAGTCGTTTGCACCGGCGCCTGCATGCCGGAAGAGACGGCGCATACCGTCGCCTCCCTGCCGCCCGCCTACCGCGACCTGCCGGTGCCGCCGGGCGGCGCGATCGAGCCCGGCAGCCGCGTCACTCTCGATGCCCGTCAGCAGGAAGCCGTGGTGACCGGCGTCGCGAAGTGGATGAAGGAACCGCGGACGGCGCAGTTCGGCGCCATGGATGCCGCGCGCAACAGCCATGGCCTGGTGACGGTGTGCGGCCAGGTCAATGGCCTGGGCGACAAAGGCGCTTATCTCGGCATGACGCGCTACCTCGGCGTGCTGATGGGCCAGCGCGCCAGCCAGACTTTCGTCGTGGTCGCCATCGCCGGCTCGCGGCGCGAGCGCGCCGAGATCGCCGGCCTGTGCCGGGAAAGCGGGATCGCCCTGCCCGAGTAGAGCCTCAGATGTCGAGCCGGTTGAACACCGCACGCGGCAAGCTGCGCACGACCAGCATGATCGCGACCCACAAGGTAGGGGCGTAGACCACCGGCCGGCCGGCATCGATGCCGCGTACGATGGTGCGCGCCACGTCCTCGACCGCCGCCAGCTTGCGGCCGCGCGCCTTGTGCGCTGCCGCGAGCGGGGTGTCGGTCGGCCCGGGCTTGATCAGCACGACCTTCACGCCGCGGCCGGCGAGACGATGATCGAGGCCCTGGGCATAGCGCTCGAGGAACCCCTTGGTCGCGCCGTAGCTGTAATTGGCCTTGCGGCCGCGATCGCCCGCCACCGAGCCGACGATCGCCAGCGTGCCGCGACCCATTCGTTCCAGATGCCGGGCGAAGGCCTCGGCGAACAGGGCCGGCGAGATGGCATTGACCTCGAGGGTCCGACGGCACAGGGCGAGATCGCCCTGCACGTCCTTCTGGTCGGGCATCATGCCATGGGCGATCAGCACGATGTCGATGGCGCCGCCGGCTGCCGCCTGGTCGGCGAGCTTCTCGATCGCGGCGGTGTCGAGGAAATCCATCGTCGTCAAAGCAATCGTCGCGTTGGGTGCGCGCACGCCGAGATCGGCGGCGATGCGCTGGGCCTTGGCGGCATCGCGTGCGACCAGCAGGAGATCGCAGGGTTCGCGCTGCACCCACAGCCGGCAACAATGCTCGGCAATCGCCGAAGTGGCACCGATCGCGACAATTCTCATGGCGGCTCCTAGCTCCCCATCAAGCGGCGTGACATCGCCGAGCTCATGCCGGGGTCGCGGTATTTCAGGAATTCCTCGAGACGAGGATAGCCGGCCTCGAACATCGCCCGAGGCATGCGTGCATCCTTGGCCGGGTAGAGACGGCCGCCGGCGGCCGTCACGATGGCATCGAGACGGGTGAACAGGGCGTCGAGGCCGGCATGATTGTGAAAGTCCAGCGCCAGCGTGATGCCGGGCCGCGCGAAGCTCAGCAGGCCGCCCGGCCAGCGATCGCCGAAGGTCTTCAGCACCGCCAGCACCGAGCCGTCACCCGACCGCGCGATCGCCGCCAACATGTCGGCGATGGCGCCCGCCGCCTCGCGCGGCACGACGCACTGGTACTGGTAGAAGCCCTTCGGTCCGTAGATCCGGTTCCAGTCGGCGACGGCATCGAGGGGAAAAAGGAAGGGTACATAGTGCACGACGCGCTTGCCGAGATGGCGTCGGTTCATGAGCCAGTACAGCCGGTTGAGAGGCTTTAGCGTCAGGCGGTTGACCAGCGACAGCGGCGGAGCGAATGGCAGGGCGAGCCGGCGGCCGCGCCAGTCGCCCTGCTGATCGGCAGCCGGCCGCGCCCGCAGGAACAGGCCGCGCTCGATGGCGCCCGACGTGCAGTCGATCCACGACACGGCATGCTCCCAAGCCGGATGCGATTCGTCGGACAGCGCCAAGAACGTGTCGAGGCCGGCATAGGCGATGGTCTCGCTTTCGAGCCACGATCCGGGCACGCGGCGAAGCTGCAGCTCGACATCGGCGATCAGGCCGGTGAGGCCGAGCCCGCCGACCGTAGCGGCGAGCCAGTCGGCACGATCGGCCGGGCCACAGACGATTTCTTCGCCGTCGCTGCGCAACAGACGCAGCCGCGTGACATGGTCGCCGAACGTGCCGGTGGCGTGATGGTTCTTGCCGTGCACGTCGTTGGCGATGGCGCCGCCCACCGTGACGAAGCGCGTGCCGGGCAGCACCGGCAGGCCCCAGCCGCGCGGCAGCAGCAGGTCCTGGGCCTCGCGCAGCACGACACCGGCTTCGCAGCTCAGGCGGCCGGTCGTCTGATCGAAGGCGATGAAGCGGTCGAGGCCCGCGGTGCGCCACAGCGTGCCGCCGGGATTGAGGCAAACGTCGCCGTAGGAGCGGCCGAGGCCGTGGGCGATGCCGGGTCGATGGCGCGGCAGCTGGCCGGCCAGCGCAGCGCGATCGGACAGCTCGACGACGTCGTGCGGCAAGGCCGTCAGCCGGCCCCACGACGATACCGGCCTCATGACGCGACAGCGCTGCGAAAGACAAAACGCTTGTCGAGGTGGTACTTGGCCCAATAGCCGATGGCGAGGCCGATCAGGCCGCCGAGATAGCGCAGGCTCTTGTCCTCGAAGGCGCGGTAGAAGGCGAACTCGAAGCCCCAGAAGATCAGCGTCGTGGCGACTCCCATGGCGGTGTAGAGGATGAAGGTCTGCAGATCGTGCGCCGCGCTCTCGGCCTTGAAGCGGAAGATGTAGATTTTGTCGAGCAGGTACTTCACGACCAGCCCGACGGCGGTGCCGACCAGCACCGACAGCTCGATGTGCCAGGTGCCCTGCCAAGCCCATACGCAAAGTGCCTGCGACCCGAGGTTCGCGGCCGTCGCGATCAGGGCGATGATGGCGTAGACAATGGCAAGCCGCATCGAATGATCTTTTCCGCCCCCCGCCCGGCCAGTATAAGCGCCGGCAGGCGATGGTCTCTCAAGCAAATACGCCGACCGCCATGGGGCTGCTGCGCCTGATGCGGCCGCGGCAGTGGATAAAGAACAGCTTTGTCCTGGCGCCGCTGGTGTTCGCCCGCGCCTTCACCGATCCCGGGCAGGTCGCCGACGCCGCCATCGCCTTCGCTTTGTTCTGCGTCGCCTCCTCGGCAAGCTACGTCCTGAACGACATTGTCGACGTCGAGCGCGACCGTCTGCATCCGACCAAGCGTCACTCGCGGCCGATCGCGGCAGGTACCGTATCGATCGGCGCGGCGGTCGGCCTGTTCGCCGCCTGCTACGCCGTGCTGATCGTCGGCTGGTTCTGGTCGGTCAACACCATGCTGGCCATCTTCGCCTATCTGGCGTTGAACGTGGCGTACAGTTTCTGGCTGAAGCACCAGCCGGTGCTCGACCTGTTCTCGATCGCCGTCGGCTTCGTGCTCAGGGTCTATGCCGGCGCGTTGGCGCTCGCCGTGCCGCTGTCGAGCTGGATGGCCGTCACCACGCTCTGCCTCGCCCTGTATCTCGCCGCCATAAAACGCCGTCAGGAGCTGGCCAGCAACGGCTCCGACAGCCGCGCGGTGCTCGCCCTGTACACCCCGGCCCTGATCGACCGCTAAGCCGAGATGTCGGCGACCGGCGCGCTGATTTTCTACAGCCTGTTCGTGATCTCGACCAACGCCAAGCTGGTGGCGACCATCCCCTTGGTGATCTTCGGCCTCTACCGCTACTGGTACGTCGTCGAGCGCCTGGGCGGCGGCGAATCGCCGACCGATGCCGTGCTGTCCGACTGGCCGCTCGCCATCGCCATCGTGATCTGGGCCGGTGTTTGCGTGGCGGCTCTCTTGCCGTCATAGGAGTCGCCTGGCGGCCTCGACCGGCCCTATGATGCGGCCAAGGACAATCACCACGGCCGCAGCAGGGAGGCGCCTTGTACAGCTACATCGCGCGCAGGCTCATCTTCGGGGCGCTGACCGTGCTCGGCGTGTCGATCATGGTGTTCGTGGTCATGCGCATCCTGCCCGGCGACCCGCTGGTGGCGATCTTCGGGCCGGAGGGCATGACCAAGCTCACCGACGCGCAGCGCGCCAACTACATGGCCGAGCTGGGGCTGAGTGATCCGCTTTGGATGCAGTACCTGCGCTGGGTGACCGACATCGTGCAGGGCAATTTCGGCCGCTCCTTCTTCCGCTCCGAGAGCGTCGCCGACATGATCCTGCGCCGCGGTCCGCTCACCGCCGAGATTGCCCTGATCTCGGTCGTGCTGTCGTGGCTGGTCGGCATCCCGGTGGCGATCGTGAGCGCGCTCAAGCCCAACACCGTGGCCGACAGCGCCGCGCGCTTCGTCAGCATCCTGTTCATCGCCGTGCCCGGCTTCTGGGTCGGCATGCTGATCGTGCTCGGCCTGCTGTTCTGGTTCGGCTATCGCGCGCCGATGGCCGGCGTCGGCTTCTTCACCGACCCGGTGGCCAACCTGCAGATCGTGATCGGACCGGCGATCGTGTTGGGACTGGGACAGGCCGCCTACATCGCGCGCATGGGCCGCTCGAGCCTGCTCGAGGTGATCCGCGAGGACTATGTCCGGACCGCCCGCGCCAAGGGCCTGAACGGCCGGCTGGTGATCGCCCTGCACGCGCTGCCCAACGCGCTCCTGCCGGTGATCACCCTGTCGGGCGTGCTGCTCGGCCTGGTGCTGGCCGGCTCGATCCCGGTCGAGCGCGCGTTCGGCACGCCGGGTCTCGGCTACTCGATGTTCCAGGCGGTGAGCGAGCGCGACATCTTCGTCATGCAGAACCTGGTGTTCCTCTATTCCGTGGTGTTCGTGATGCTGAACATCGTGGTCGATGTCATCATCGCCTTCCTCGATCCGCGGATCCGCCTGCAATGACCACGTCCGTCACCGACAGCGCCGCCGCCCTGCCCTCGCGCCTGCGGGCGATCGGCCGCGGCATCCGCACCCTGTTCCGCCGTGCGCCGTTGTCGGCCTTCTGGGGCGTGATCGCCGCACTGATCGTCGCCATGGCGGTGGCGGCGCCGGCCATCGCGCCCTACCCGCCGCTGAAATCCGACTTCCGCGCCATGCAGAAGCCGCCGAGCGAGCGGCACTGGTTCGGCACCGACCAGATCGGCCGCGATACGCTGAGCCGCGTCATGTACGGCGCCCGCAGTTCGCTCACCGTGGCGCTGGGTGCCGTGCTGTTCGGCACCACGGTCGGCGCATTGTGGGGGCTGGCCTGCGGTTATTTCGGCGGCCGCTTCGACATGCTGAGCCAACGCGTGATCGAGTTCCTGCAATCCTTTCCCGACCTCATCCTGGCGATGGCCATCGCCATGGCGCTGGGCGGCGGCATGACGACGGTGATCGTGGCGATCGCCATCACGCGAATACCGTTCGGCGGGCGGGTCATCCGCGCGGTCGTGCTGTCGCTCAAGGAGATGCAATATGTCGAGGCGGCGCGCGGCATCGGCGCCAGCCACAAGCGACTGATGTTCCGCCATATCCTGCCGCAATGCGTGGCGCCCTACCTGATCCTCGCCACCACCCATCTCGGCGTCGCCATCATCATCGAGGCGTCGCTCGGCTTCCTCGGCGTCGGCATCCCGCCGCCGATGCCGACCTGGGGCAACATGCTGGCCGATTCGCTGAACTCCGGCTTGGTGCCGCCATGGTGGCTGGTGGTTTTTCCGGGGCTTGCCATCACCATCACGGTGCTCGCCTTCAACCTCCTGGGCGACGGCATCCGCGATCTGCTCGATCCGAAACTGCGCGGGTCGGTGTAGTCGCCGCCGATCCGGCCGGCGCGCCGCAAAAACAAGGCAGCGGTGCTGCGTGTTGCGGCAGGCATGGTGGGTTCAGCTGATTCCAGCCGAACCCATCATGTTCTAACCCGCCGCCAGCGGGAACTTCACGCCGCCGTCGTGCAGGTGGCACGAGGCGAAATGGCCGGGGGTCACCTCGCGGAGCGTCGGCACCTCGGTCTTGCAGCGCGCCGTGGCGTAGGGGCAGCGCGTGTGGAAGTGACAACCGGGCGGCGGATTGATCGGGCTCGGCACGTCGCCGGTCAAGATCACCCGCTTGCGGCCGCGCGCGCTTGCCTTGGGGATCGGCACCGCCGACAAGAGCGCCTCGGTATAGGGATGCAACGGCATCTCGAACAGGCTGCGCTTGTCGGTTAGCTCGACGATGCGGCCGAGATACATGACGGCGACACGGTGGCTGATGTGCTCGACCACGGCGAGGTCGTGGGCGACGAACAGGTAGGAGAGCTTCAGCTCGTCCTGCAGCTCCAGCAGGAGGTTGATGATCTGCGCCTGGATCGACACGTCGAGCGCCGACACCGGCTCGTCGCCGACGATCAGGTCGGGATTGAGCGCCAGTGCGCGGGCAATGCCGATCCGCTGGCGCTGGCCGCCGGAGAATTCGTGCGGATAGGAATTGACCGCTTCGGGCCGCAAGCCGGCACGCTCGAACAAGGCGGCGACGCGGTCGCGGCGTTCCTGCGGCGTGCCGATCTGGTGCACGGTCAGCGGCTCGCCGACGATCTCGCCGGCCGTCATGCGCGGATTCAGCGAGGCGTAAGGATCCTGGTAGATCATCTGCATGCGCCGCCGGTAGGGCAGCAGAGCCTCGCCGTCGAGCCGCGTGATGTCCTGGCCGTCGACCTTGATCGTGCCGTCGGTCGGCTCGAGCAGCTTCAGGATCGTGCGCCCGACCGTCGACTTGCCGCAGCCGCTCTCGCCGACCAGGCCGAGCGTCTCGCCGCGGCCGATGGTGAACGACACGCCATCGACGGCATAGACGTGGCCCGAGACGCGCGAGAACAGGCCCTTGTGGATCGGGAAGTGCTTCTTCAGTCCGGCGACTTCGAGCAACGTCGTCATGCCTGCCCTGCCATCGCCCGGTCGGCGTGCCAGCAGGCGATCCAATGGCCGGGACGATGTTCTTCGAGCGGCGGCCGTTCGGCGCGGCATCGGTCGCTGGCCAGGGCGCACCGTGGCGCGAACGAGCAACCGGTCGGCAGGTTGAACAGCGACGGCACCATGCCCTTGATCTCGGCGAGCCGCGGTCGCGTCGCACCGGCGCGCGCCGCGGTGTCGAGATGAGGGATCGAGCCCAGCAGGCCCTTGGTGTAGGGATGGCCGGGATTGTCGAACAGCTCGGCGGCGTCGGCCTCCTCGACCTTGCGGCCGGCATACATCACCACGACCCGGTCGGCGTTCTCGGCGACCACCCCCATGTCGTGGGTGATCAGGATGATGGCGGTGCCGTACTTGTCCTGCAGCTCGCGCATCAGGTCGAGGATCTGCGCCTGGATGGTGACGTCGAGCGCCG
>VGCQ01000133.1 GCA_016870055.1 Alphaproteobacteria bacterium
CGGGCGGCTTGGGCGCCGGCTGCGGTTGCTGCTGCGGCTGCTGGGCCAGCACGGCGCCGCCGATCGCCAGCAGCGCGGCAAGAAGCGCCAGAAATCTCATGCGATCAGCCGCTCCAGCACGGCATTCAAGCGCTGCCGGCCGTCCGGCGTGGCCCGCAGATGCGTCGCATCGACGGCGAGATAGCCCGCCGACTGCAGCGGCGCCAAGCGGTGCTCGCCCAACGCCTCGACGGGGTCGACGCCGGTCTGCGAGGCGAACACGGCACGGTCGATGCCGTCGGCCAGCCGCAAACCCATCATCAATGCCTCCTCCACCATGTCCCGTCCTTCGACCGACGACGCTTCAGCCGTGCCGTGGCCGTTTCGTTCGACGGCGTCGAGCCAGGCCTCCGGTCCGCTGGTCCGCCGGGTGGCGCGCTTGGCCGCCGCCTCGGCGAACCGGCCATGCGCCCCCGGCCCGATGCCGACGTAATCTTGATACCGCCAGTAGATCAAATTATGGCGGCAGGCAGCGCCTGGCCGTGCATGGTTGGAAATCTCGTAGGCCGGCAGGCCGGCCGCGGTCAGGCGCGCCTGGGTCAGCTCGAACAGCGCCGCCGCCTGGTCTTCGGGCGGCAGGCGGAAGACACCGCGGGCATGGTCGGTGAAGAAGCGCGTGCCGCGTTCGAGCGTGAGCTGGTAGAGCGACAGATGCTCGCCGGCCAATGCCAACGCCCGCTCGAGTTCCGCCGCCCAGGCTTCCTCGGTCTGCCCCGGCCGGGCGTAGATCAGGTCGAAGGAGTAGCGCGCGAAGCGACGGCGCGCCGTGGCGATGGCGTCGATCGCCTCGTCGGCCGAATGCTCGCGGCCGAGGAAGCGCAGCGCCGGCGGTTCGAGCGCCTGCACGCCCAACGACACGCGATTGACGCCGGCCTGGGCGAGGGCTGCGAAGCGAGCGGCCTCGACCGACGTCGGGTTGGCCTCCAGCGTGATCTCGGGATCGGCCGCGACATCCCACAGCGTCCTGACACGGGCGATCACCGCCGCCACCGTCTCGGGCGCCATCAGCGAGGGCGTGCCGCCGCCGAAGAAAATCGTCTCGACCCGCCGGCCCGGCGCTTCGCGTGCGGCATGCTCCAGCTCCTTCAGAAGCCCGGCGCGCCACCGCACCTGGTCGATGCCGTCGCGGACATGGGAATTGAAGTCGCAATACGGGCACTTGGACTTGCAGAACGGCCAATGGACGTAGACGCCCAGCGGGCCCGCCGGCGGCGTCATTCGAAGCAGGCCTCGACCAACAGGCGAAAGGCGCGGCCGCGGTGGCTGATGGCATTCTTCTCGGCATCGGTCATTTCCGCCGTCGTGCGCACCTCGCCGGTGGGCTGGAAGCAGGGGTCGTAGCCGTGACCGCCGCTGCCGCGCGGCGGCCAGACGATGCGGCCGTCGAGCGTGCCGTGCACCCGCTCGACATGCGAGTCGGGCCAAGCCAGCGCCAGCACGCAATGGAAGGTCGCGGCGCGTGCGGCGTCGCTATCGGGCACGCCGCGTCTGGCGAGCTCGTCCTGGATGCGGCGCATGCCGACCATGGCGTCGCGCGTCGGGCCTTCCCAGTCGGCGGTGTGCAAGCCCGGCTGACCATCGAGAGCAGCGACGCTCAAGCCGGAATCGTCGGCCAGCGCCGGCAGGCCGCTCGCCCGTGTCGCGGCCAGGGCCTTCAAGGTCGCGTTCTCCTCGAACGTCGTGCCGGTCTCGTCGGGCGCCGGCAGGCCAAGGTCGCCGGCCGAGACGATCTCGACGCCGAACGGCGACAGCATGGACCGGATTTCGCCCGCCTTGCCGCGATTGTGGGTCGCCACAACCAGTTTCGGCGCGACGAAGCGGCGGGCCATCAGGACTTGCCGATGGCCAGGCGCTGCAGACGGGTGAGCTCGCCCACACCCTTCTTGGCGAGCTCGAGCAGCGCCATGAACTGCACTTCGGTGAAGGGCTTGTCCTCGGCCGTACCCTGGACCTCGACGATGCCCCCCGAGCCGGTCAGCACGAAGTTGGCGTCGGCTTGCGCCTTGGAATCCTCGGGATAGTCGAGGTCGAGGACCGGCGTGCCCTCCCACAGGCCACACGACACGGCGGCGACCTGCCCGGTGATGGGATTGGCCGCAAGCTTGCCCTCCTTGACCAGGCGCTCGAAGGCGAAATGCAGCGCCACCCACGAGCCGGTGATGCTGGCGGTGCGGGTGCCGCCGTCGGCCTGCAGGACGTCGCAGTCGATGTTGATCTGGCGTTCGCCCATGGCGGGGAGGTCGACCACGGCGCGCAATGAGCGGCCGATCAGGCGCTGGATCTCCTGGGTGCGGCCCGACTGCTTGCCGCGGGCGGCCTCGCGGTCGGTGCGGGTATGGGTCGAGCGCGGCAGCATGCCGTATTCGGCGGTCACCCAGCCGCGGCCGGTGTTGCGCATCCAGGGCGGCACCCGCTCGTCGACCGACGCCGTACAGATGACATGGGTATCGCCGAACCTGATCAGGCAGGAGCCCTCGGCGTGACGCGAAAAGCCGGGCTCCAGGGACACCGGGCGAAGCTGGTCGGGGGCGCGGCCGGAGGGGCGCATCCATTTCTCCTGTCAGGGCGGGGCGGCCGGTGTAGCGCCGCCGGGACGGCAAATCCAGCCATCCCCGCCACCGCGTTGACCGGCCCCCCGCCACTACCTACATTTTTTCCATGGCGATCCATCGGATTGGACCGGCTGCAAGCGTTATCGCCGAAATGCCGTCACCGCAGCGGCAGAGCGCCTCGGTGGCCGAGCTGAACGAGCGCGCCCGCGAGGTGCTGCGGCGGGTGGTCGAGGGCTATGTCGAGACCGGCGAGCCGGTCGGCTCGCGCGCGCTCACGCGCAAGCTGTCGGAGACCCTGTCGCCGGCCACCATCCGCAACATCATGGCCGACCTGCAGGATCTCGGCCTGCTCTACTCGCCGCACACCTCGGCCGGCCGGCTGCCGACCGACGCTGGCTTGCGCCTGTTCGTCAACGGCCTGCTCGAGGTCGGCAACGTGTCGGAGGAGGAGCGCGAAAGCATCGAAGCGCGCTGCGCCACCGTCGGCCGCAATTTCACCGAGGCGCTGGAGCAGGCGACCACGCTGCTCTCGGGTCTGTCGCGCTGCGCCGGCGTCGTGCTGGCGCCCAAGACCGACCAGCCGCTGAAGCACATCGAATTCGTCAATCTCGGGCCCGGCCGGGCGCTGGTCGTGACGGTGACCCAGTCGGGCCATGTCGAGAACCGCGTCATCGACACGCCGATCGGCATGCCGCCGTCGGTATTGGTCGAGGCCGCCAACTACCTCAACGCCCGGCTGATCGGCCGCACGTTCGACGATGCGCGCCGCCTCATCCTGGAGGATCTCAGGCTGAAGCGGGCCGAGCTGAACGATCTCACGGCGCGGGTGATCGAATCGGGCATGGCGACCTGGGCCGGCGAGCCGGGCAGCGCGCTGATCGTGCGCGGCCAGGCGCGGCTGCTCGAGGACATCACCGCCATCGAGGATCTCGAGCGCGTGCGCACGCTGTTCGATGCGCTGGAGCGCGGCGAGAATTTCGTGCGCCTGCTCGAACTCGCCAACGCCGCCACCGGTGTGCAGATCTTCATCGGCACCGACAATCCGCTGTTCGCCAACACCGGCTGCTCGATGGTGGTGGCGCCGTTCCGCGATTCGCAGGAGCGCATCCTGGGCGCCATCGGCGTGATCGGCCCGACGCGGCTGAACTACGCCCGCATCATTCCATTGGTCGACTACACCGCTAGGACGATCGGCCGCGTCGTCGGCTAGGTCATTGGACCGCGGGCCCCGGGCCGGCGGTCCAATGATCACCAGTCCTGCTCGTCGAAGTCCTCGAACTGCTTCATCACGTCGTCGTCGTTCGACGGGGCTGCCGTCTCGCTCGCCGGGATGGCGTGTATGTCGATCAGCGTCTCAGGCCCGATCAGCGTCACGATCTCCAGCAGATCGTCGCGCGCGAAGGCGACGCAGCCTTGGGTCGGCGAGAAGTCGTCGCGCGCGATGTGGAGGAAGATGGCGCTGCCCCATTCGCCCTCCGGCGGATCGTCGTTGTAGCCGATCACCACGACCAGGTCGTACAGCCCGTCGTCGCGCCACATCCGCTCGTGGCTCCAGTCGTTGGGGATGCGGACCAGCCGGTTGTAGGTCGGCGAGCGCGGGTCGTCGCACCAGCCGTCGTGTTCGGCGATCGGCCGGGCCGGCAGCCGGGCTTTGGGCAGCACCAGCCGATCGTTGCGGAAATAGAGCCGGCGCAACGGGAAGCGGCCGGCCGGCGTGGCGGCATCGCCTTCGACCTTGTCCTCGCGCACGCCGCCCGCCCCCACCGTGCAGCGCCAGCGGCGATCGCCCAGGCTCGCCCAGCCGAGCGACGTTTCGGCGGCATCGACCTGCACAGTCAGGGTATCGGCGTCGGACATTGCTTAAAGCTCCAGCGCTCTTCATAAAGGCTGGCTGTTTCGGGAGAAAGCGATGGCTTATGTCGTGACGCCGCCGGCCACGGTCGGCGTGCCGGTCAACGGAACCGGCGATCTGTTTCCGGTCCGTCGCATCTTCTGCGTTGGTCGCAACTACGCCGCCCATGCCCGCGAGATGGGCCACGACCCCGACCGCGAGCCGCCGTTCTTCTTCACCAAGCCGGCCGACGCCATCGTGATCTGCGCCGACCCCAGGAATCCGACCAAGGTCGCCTATCCGTCGGCCACCAAGAATCTGCACCACGAGATGGAGCTGGTGGTGGCGATGAAATCGGGCGGCGCCAACATCCCCGTCGAGAAGGCCCTGGAGCATGTCTACGGCTACGGCGTCGGCCTCGACATGACGCGGCGCGACCTGCAGAACCAAGCCAAGGACATGGGCCGGCCGTGGGACATGGGCAAGGGCTTCGACCAGTCGGCGCCGATCGGCGAGATCTTCCCGGCCGCGAAGATCGGCCATCCCGCCAAGGGCACCATCCAGCTCGACGTCAACGGCAAGACCCGCCAGAAGTCGGACATCAACGCGCTGATCTGGAACGTTCCCGAGACGATCTCCTATCTCTCCGGCCTGGTCGCCCTGGCGGCCGGCGACCTGATCTACACCGGCACGCCCGAGGGCGTCGCCGCCGTGGTCAAGGGCGACACGCTCGCGGGCTTCGTCGACGGCTGCGGCACGGTGACCTGCACCCTGGTCTGACGCTCAGGGCTGCTTCGCACTGAACGTATCGCACTTGCGCGGGTCGCCGCTGTCGAGCCCGATGCGGAACCAGCGCATGCGTTGCGCGCTGCTGCCGTGCGTAAAGCTGTCGGGCACGATCCGGCCCTGCGCCTGACGCTGCAGCCGGTCGTCGCCGATCGCCGAGGCGGCGGCCAACGCCTGCTCGACGTCACGGTCGTCGATCATGCGACCGCCGCGTTGCTGATCGGCGCGGTGGGCCCACACGCCGGCGAAGCAGTCGGCCTGCAGCTCGGTGCGCACCGAAAGCGCATTGGCGTCGCGTTTGCTCATTTGCTTTTGCATCTGCTGCACCTTGCCGGTGACCCCGAGCAGGTTCTGCACGTGATGGCCGATCTCGTGGGCGATCACATAGGCCTGCGGGAACTGGCCGGGCGCGTGGAAGCGTCGGGCGAGATCGTCGAAGAAGGCGAGGTCGAGATAGACCCGCTGGTCGGCCGGACAGTAGAACGGCCCCATCGCCGACTGGCCGACGCCGCAGTCGGTGCGCGTGGCGTCGCGGTAGAGCACCAGCTTGGGCTCGACGTAGCGGCGGCCCATGTCGCGGAACAGCGACGTCCAGACATCCTCGGTGCTCTTCAGCACGCGCGACACGAACTGCGTTTCGGCGTCGCCCGCCGGCGCCTGGCGCGGCGCCGGCCGGCTGGTCTGGGTCGGCGCCGGCGCATGGTGCGCGCTGTCATCCATGCCGCCCAGCAGCGCCAAAGGATCGGCGCCGAAGATCATGGCGATCACGATGAACGCCACCAGCCCCAATCCGCCCTTGAACATGCCGCCGCCGCCGACCGGTATGGGCATCCCGCCACCCACGCCATAGCCGCCGCCACCACCGAAATAGCCGCCGTCGCCGCGACGATCCTCGATGTTGCTGCTTTCGTCGCCGTCCATCTGCATAGAGGGCCTCCAGGGTCGAGATCGTCCCGACATCGACTATAGTGGCGGCAATGAGCCTCTCCATCGCCACCTGGAACATCAACTCGGTCCGCCTCCGGATCGCCAACGTCGAACGCTATCTGCGTCTACGCAAGCCGGATGTGCTCTGCCTTCAGGAAACCAAGTGCCCCGACGAAGCGTTCCCCCACGCGGCCTTCGAGGCCTTGGGCTACAGGCATCGGCTGGTGAAGGGCATGAAGTCCTACAACGGCGTGGCCATCCTCTCCAAGGTGCCGTTCAAGGCGACCGACATCCATCATCGCTGCGGCAAGGAGGATTGCCGCCACGTCGAGGCGGCGCTCGATGTCGGGGGCGATCCCATCCTGCTCGACAACCTCTACATTCCGGCCGGCGGCGACATTCCCGACCCCGATCTCAACGGCAAGTTCGCCCACAAGCTCGATTTCTACCGCGAGATGGCGCAGTGGTTCGCCGATCGCAAGCCCGGCCCGCGAATCCGCAAGGGCCGTCGCCGCATCGCCGTCGGCGACCTCAACGTGGCGCCGCTCGAGCACGATGTGTGGAGTCACAAGCAGCTCCTCACCGTGGTGTCGCATACGCCGGTCGAGGTCGAGCAGTTCGGGCGTCTGCAGGCGTCGCTCGACTGGATCGACGTGCCGCGCCGCTTCGTGCCGGCCGACAAGAAGCTCTATTCGTGGTGGAGCTATCGCAACCACGACTGGCGCGTCTCCAACCGCGGCCGCCGGCTCGACCACATCCTCGCCACGCCGGCCCTGGCGGGCGCCATCGCGAGCCACCGCATCGACATCGATCTGCGCGACTGGGACAAGGCCTCGGACCATGTGCCGGTGATGGCGACGTTCGAGCTGTAAGGAGGAGAAGGCATGACGATCATCGGCGTCCTGATCATCGGCTTGGTCGTGGGTCTGCTCGCCCGGTTCATCACACCCGGCCCCAATCCGCGTGGCATCATCGTCACCATCGTGATCGGCATCGTCGGCGCCGTGATCGCCACCTACGGCGGCCAGGCGCTCGGCCTCTATCGGCCCGGCGAGGCCGCGGGCTTCGTCGGCTCGGTGATCGGCGCGGTGGTGCTGCTGGTGCTGCTGCGTCTGATCGGTCGTTAGGGCAACACTGCTGCGCGCTAGTCGGCACGATAAAGAAAGTACCGGTCCTTCGGCACACCCGGCGGCTCGGCCAAGCGCCGCCACCGCGCCATCTCGAGCGGCTGGTTGGCGAGGACGTAGCCACCGGACGCGACCAAAGTGTCGAGCGCCGGACCCAGCCAGCTTCCCAGGGCCGTATTCGCGGCATGGTCGCCGGTGCCGAGGTCGGTATGGATCAGGGCGGCGACCGCGCCGAGCCGGCGGGCCGCCTGCGGGATCGACTGACGGGCCTCGCCCAGGAACAGCCGGTCGTCGGGCGGGATGCAGTCGGGATGGGCCGCCACCTTGCGTTCGAACACGTAGATGTCACGGCCGGGAAAGAGGTCGCGCAGATGGTCGTAGGTGCGGCCGTTGCCCAGGCCGACTTCGAGGATCGGGCCGGGCAGCGCGTCGATCGCCGGCTTCAGGAAGTTCAGGCAGTCGCGCTGGGCCTGCATGCGCGCGATGAAGCTGTCGAGACGGCTCATCGCGTCGGCCAGGCGGCCTTGCTTACCGTCGCTTCGCGCAGCTTCTTGTTGGTGTCCTCGACGCGATGGGCCAGCTCGCGCATGATCTCGATGGCCATTTGCGGGAACTCGCCGACCATGCGGTAGAACGTATCCTTGGAAATCTTGAGCGTGCTGAGCGGTTCGCGCGCCTTGATGGTGGCGGTGCGCGGCACGTCGCACAGGATGGCGATCTCGCCGAGGAAGTCGTTCTTCTTCATCTCGGCGACCCGGAGTTGGCCGTTGGGCGTGTCGATCAGCACATCGGCCACGCCGTTCAGGATGACGTACATGGCGTCGCCGGGGTCGCCTTGATGGCAGACCTCCTGGCCCTCGCCATAGTTCACCCGCTCGCTGGTGAAGGCGAGCAGCTTGAGCTTGGCCGGCTCGATCTTGGACAGAATCGGCACGCCCTTCAGCAGTTCGACTTCTTCGTTGAGGTTCATCGAAGCCCTCCTGAATTCCCTCGAGTCGACGCCATCAGGCCGACGCCATCAACTCGGCGTAGAGCCCGCCCCTTGCCGCCAGGTCGGACGGCGTTCCTTGGGCGGCGATGCGGCCGCCCTGCATGACCACGACCTGGTCGAACGGTTCGGCCTGCGACGGCCGATTGGCGATCCAGACCACGCCGCGCTCGCCCGTCTTGGCCGTCGCCAGGATGTTGTCACGAACCCGATCCTGGGTGCGGCCGTCGAACGAGGCCACCGCCTCGTTGACGATCAGCAGCTGCGGCCGCTTGATCAGGGCGCGGGCGATGCCGAGCTTCTGGCGCTGGACGGCGGTGAGCCGCTTGCCGCCGACGCCGACATTGTACTCCAACCCGGCTTCGATCACCGAATTGCGCAAGCCGAGCTCGTCCAACACCGTCGAGATCAGGGTGCCGATCCGCTGCTCGGCCTGGGCTTGGCCGTAGACCAAGCGGCCGAACAGGATGTTGTCCTGCAGCGTGGCGGCACTGTTGAAGCGCTGGAAGTCGTAGAACTCGACGGCGCCGCGCAACTGTTCGGGCAGCCCGCCGGCGAAGGCGCGCCGCGCCGCCAGCAGACGATCCTCCATCGCCGCATCGATCAGTCCCAGGCGATGGCGGGCCTCGATATAGCGGAACGGCAGGGTCATGAGGCGCGGCCGGTCGGCGTCGGGCACCGCCTCGATGCCCTTGCCGCCCAGGCGCTGCAGCAGCAGCCGCACATTGGGCAGCTCGTCGGCCGAGATGAAGCTGTACTGCTCGAACAAAGGATTGTCGGGCGACAAGCCGGAGAACAGCTCGACCATGGTCTCGGCGATCGCCAAGCCCATGCGCTGCAGATCGAGGTCGAGGCTCGTCGCCTTGAGGACCGACTGCATGTACGGATCGGCCGCGATGCTGTCGCCGCTGAATTCCTTGCCCAACGGCGTGCCGAACAGCAGGTTTTCGGCAACCGAGAGGTTGCGGTTGTAGCGGTCGGCGTCGAAGGTCTCGACCAGGCTGGCGTAGCTCAAATCCTGCAGGCGACCGTGCAGCTCGTGGCGCGCTTTCAGGATGCGCTCGGCGAGGTCGGGTCGCAGCGCCACGTCGACGGTCGATCGCAGGCCGAGCCCGTAGATGTCGTCGTCGAGCTCGACCAGCTTCAGCGTGTCGACGATGCGGGCCAGCAGCTCGGTGGAGCCGCTGGCTCCCGCCAGCTCGCAATCGATCCACTCGGCGTTGGGGTCGAACGGCGGGTTGCCGGCGCGGACCGATTCCTTCCAGAAAACCTCGCGCACCATCTTGGTGGCGTCGTCGTAGCTGGCCGGCGCGACCGGCCGTATCTTGAGGCCGAACAGCAGGTTGTCGCGCACCGACAGCGGGAACAGGTAGGTCTCCTGGCCGACATAGGACGTGCGCGCGCCGAGGACCGCCTCCGGCACCTGGAAAAAGTCGTTGCCGTCAACCTTGACCGAACCGGCCGACGGCAGGGTGAGACGCGCCAGCACCTGGCCCAGCACGTCCTTGCCGGAATTCGAACCGCCGATCACCGCGAGCCTGGCGGCGGTCGGCACGATCAAGGAGACGCTGTCGAGCTGCTTCACCCGGCCGTCCTCCGACACCGTCACGCCGGCCAGGGCGAGCTCGCGGCCGAACGGCGGCAGGGGGCCGTCGGGCAGCGCCTGCAGCTCCGGCGGCATCATGCCTTCGGGCTGGAACTGGTCGATCACCTGCTCGTACTTGATCTGGACGTCCTGGCGCTGCTGGTCCCAGTCGATCAGCTCCTTGATCGGCGACGGCAGGTCCTTGTAGGCGAGCAGCACGCCGACCACGGCGCCGACATCCATCTGGCCGGTGATCGCGAAGTAGCCGCCGATCAGATAGATCGCGAACGGCGTGGCTTGCGACAAAAGGTTGTTCCAGAACTTGGCGACGAATTTCTTCTGATAGAGATCGAAGCGAATCTTGAAGATCTTGCCCAGCCGCTCGGAGATGTCGGCGCGCTCGTAGTTCGCCGCGCCATGGATGTGGATCTCGTGCACGCCGTCGGCGGTCTCGGCGATGCGTCCGGCGAGCTGGCGGGCCGACAGCTGACGTTGGCGTCCGAGCACCAACACCGGCTTGCGCAGCCGCGGGATGATCATCATCTGCACGCCGAGCAGCACGACCACGATGACGCCGAGCAGCCAGTTCTGCAGCACGATGAAGAAGATCGCCGTCAGCGCCTGGCCGCCGAGGAACATCGGCTGCACGAAGGCATCGCCGATGAAGCCGCCCAGCGGCTCGACCTCGTCTTTGATCATGGTCGCAAGCTCGGCCTGCTTGACCTTGCGGAAGTGGGCGGGCGGAAAGCGCAGGATGCGATCGTAGAGCTCGTAACGCAGGCGGCGCAGCATGCGCTCGCCCATGCGGCCCTTCTGGGTGTTGATCGTCTTCTTGAACTGGCCGTTCACGATCACCGCGCCGAGGAAGACGAAGCTCATCGTCACCAGGTAGCCGAGCTGGTCGACCTGGAAGCCGTCGAACAGGCGGACGATCGTGCCCGGCAGGAAGGCCGACAGATCGAGCTCCCAGACCAGGAAAGGAATCGTCGTGCTGTTCTTGAACGCGTTGCCCTGGATGCCGTTGTTGACGATGTCCTTCGGCACGGTGAGCGACATGAAGTAGAAGACCTGGGCCAGCACCACGAGACCCAGGATGACGATCTGCTCGGGCCGGCTGTGCCGCCAGATGTAGGTGAACAGATTGCGTTGCATCGGATCGTGCGCCCGGCGGCCCCCTTGCCCCTATATTAGTGATCAATGCCTTGATGACATTCGATTTTTTGCAGTGGGGCGGGGGTTCGCGCCGCCCGCCCGGTATGGCATAGTCGAGCCCAAGTTACCGGTCGGGGCAGGAGGCGCTTCGGCAACGGGGAGACGCATCTATGCCTGCAAGCAGCCGGTCCAAGCGTGTGCTGCTCTACAGCCACGATTCGTTCGGCCTTGGCCATGTCAGCCGCTGCCGCACCATCGCCAACGCCATCGTCGAAGCCGACCCCAACGTGTCGGTGCTGATCCTGTCGGGGTCGCCGGTCATCGGGTCGTACGAGTTCCGTTCGGGCATCGACTTCGTGCGCATCCCGGGCGTGGTCAAGCTGATCGAGACCGGAGAGTACGATTCGGCCAACCTGCGCGTCGGCGTCGAGCATA
>VGCQ01000134.1 GCA_016870055.1 Alphaproteobacteria bacterium
CGCAGAATCTCGATCATGTGCACGATGGCGCCGGTGAACACGAAAGCTCCGCTGGCGAGCGACACCGACAACAGCAGGAAGGCGCGTCTGTGCATCTCGTCCGGCACACCGATGGTCGCCGGTTGGCTCGATGCCGCGAGAGGATGGGCCGGTCGTTGGCGGGGCAGCACCAACCAATGGACGGGCGCACAGGCCACGAGATGCAGGGCGGCGTAAATCAGGAGCGCTCCGCGCCAACCGAAAGCCGCGTCGAGCATGTCCGATAGTGGCCAGAAGACCGTCGACGCCAGCCCGCCGATGATGGCCAGCAGCGCAATGGCGCGCCGCGCTGCCGGGCCGGCAATCTGCGCGAGTGCGATGTTCGCCGGCGTGTTCAGCGCCAGGGTGGAGGCGAGGCCAAGCCCCACCCAGCTCAGGAGATAGCTCACCGGGCCTTGCGCCATGGCAAGCGCGACGAGCGCCGCGGCACAGAGGAGCGAGCCCGCCGCCATCGGCAGACGGGCGCCGTTGCGGTCGATCAGCCGGCCGACTTGCGGTGCGAAGATCGCCCCGGTCGCGAACATCACGGTGATGCCGCCAAACACGATCTCGCTCGGCAGATCGAGCGCCTGACCCATCGGGCGGCCGAGCACGGCGGGCATCAGGAACGTGGTGCCCCAGCCCACGATCTGCGTAAAGCCGAGGCCGATGGTCGCGAGATGCGCGTTCCTGGCCGCAGGCGCGATCGTCACGCCGCCCGGGCTCGGTCGGGATAGAGCGACAGCAATCCCGCTTCGCTCGCCGCACAGACGCCGCGTTCGGTGACCAGCGCCGTGACCAGCCGAGCCGGCGTGACGTCGAAGGCGGGATTGGCGGCCGGGCTACCCGCGGGCAGCAGCTCGACGGTCGCGACGGCGCCCGCGGCGGTGCGGCCGGCGATGCGCGAGACCTCGGCGGCGCTGCGTTCCTCGATCGGGATGTCGGCGCCACGCTCGAGCGTCCAGTCGATGGTGGGATAGGGTAGGCCGACATAGAACGGCACACCGTTGTCGTGCGCCGCCAGCGCCTTCAAGTAGGTGCCGATCTTGTTGCAGACATCGCCGCAGCGCGTCGTGCGGTCGGTGCCGGTGATGCAGAAGTCGACTTGGTCGCGCTGCATGAGATGGCCGCCGGCATTGTCGGCGATCACGGTGTGCGGCACGCCGTGCTTGGCCAGTTCCCAGGCCGTCAGGCTGGCGCCCTGGTTGCGCGGCCTGGTTTCGTCGACCCAGACATGGATCGGGATGCCGGCATCGTGCGCCTGGTAGATCGGCGCCAGCGCCGTGCCCCAGTCGACGGTGGCGAGCCAGCCTGCATTGCAATGGGTCAGCGCGTTGACGCGCTCGCCGCTGCGCGGCTTGATCTGGCGGATCAGACCGAGCCCGTTCTCGCCGATGCGCCGGCAGATCTCGGCATCCTCGTCGCAGATCTCGGCGGCGCGCCGGTAGGCGGCGTCGCGTCGCTCGGGTGGAGCCAACGGTGCCAGCAGGGCGTGCAAGTCGTCGAGCGCCCAACGCAGGTTCACCGCCGTCGGCCGCGAGGCCATCAGCACGGTATAGGCGTGGGTCAGCATGGCGTCGGACGGGTCGGCCGCCATGGCGAGCGCCATGCCATAGGCCGCCGCCGCGCCGATCAGCGGTGCGCCACGCACGATCATGGTGCGGATGCCGCGCTCGGCATCTTCCATACGACGCCAATCGCGTACCACGAAGGCATGCGGCAGCAGCGTCTGGTCGATCACTTGCACGGTCGTGCCGTCGGGCGCGAGCCAGATGGTGCGGTAAGGAACGCCGTCGACTTTCATGGGCCCGCAGTTACGGGTCGAAGGCGGGCAAGGTCAAGTGATGGCGCGCGCCACGGCGTCGATGATCGCCGCCGTATCGATGCGATAGGCACGATAGAGGTCGGGGATGTCACCCGACTGGCCGAAGCCTTCGATGCCGAGGGGCACGACGCGCTGGCCGCGCACCGAGCCCAGCCACGACAAAGCAAGCGGATGGCCGTCGAGCGCGGTAACCAGCCGGGCGTCGCGCGACAGCGGCGCCAGCAGCCGCTCGATCGGGCTCGGGCTGCGGTCGACCTGGCCGGCGGTACGGCCGCGCGCGCGCTGGGCGGCGAGCCAGTCGCCGTGCAGGCGGTCGGGCGACGTCAGGATCAGCAAGCCGGCGCCGGCGAAGTCGCGGGCCACGCTTTGGTGCGCGGCGATCGCCTCGGGCGTGACGGCCCCCATGGCAACGATGGCGATCTCGCTGCCGGGCTCGGGCGGGGCATACCAGTAGCCGCCGGCCACGATGTCGGATTCCTGCTCCGCCGACAGCGCGCGCTCGGGCTGCGGCAGGCTGCGGGTCGAAAGCCGGAGATAGATCGAGCCGCCCTTGTCCTGCTGCATGTACTGAAGGCCATGCCGCAGGATGACGGCAAGCTCGTCGACGTAGGTCGGCTCGTAGCTGAGCAGGCCGGGCTGGCCGATGCCGATCAGCGGTGAATGGATGCTTTGATGCGCACCGCCTTCCGGCGCCAAGGTCACACCCGAAGGCGTGGCCACGACCATGAAGCGCGCATCCTGATAGCAAGCATAGTTCAGTGCATCGAGACCGCGCGCGATGAAGGGATCGTAGAGCGTGCCGATCGGCAGCAGCCGGGCGCCGAACAGCTGATGGCTGAGACCGAGGGCCGCGAGCTGGATGAACAGGTTGTTCTCGGCGATGCCAAGCTCGATGTGCTGGCCGCGCGGCGTCTTGCGCCACAGCTGGGCCGACACGACCTTCAACTCGCGGAACACGTCCTCGGCTTCGGTATGGGCCCACAAGCCGCGCCGGTTGACCCATGGCCCGAGATTGGTCGAGACCGTGACGTCGGGCGAGGTGGTGACGATGCGCCGCGACAACTCGCTGTCCTCGGCAGCGATGGCGTTCAGGATCTTGCCGAAGCCTTCCTGGGTGCTCGACTTCCGGTCGCTCGGCCGCGGCAATGCCGCCGGGATCGCCACGACCGGCGCCTCGGTGCGCCGGCGGCCTTCGCCGTTGAACGGCGCCTGGTCGAGGAAGGCTTGCAGCTCGGCGGGTGCGGCGGAAAGGCCGGCGAATTTCTGCCATTCCTCGCCGTCGGCGATGGCCATGCCCTTCTTGAAGCCCGCCATCTGCTCGAGCGTCATGAGTCCGGCATGATTGTCCTTGTGGCCGGCGAAGGGCAGGCCCTGGCCCTTGATGGTGTAGGCGATGAAGCAGGTCGGCTGGTCGCCCTCGACGCTCTCGAAGGCGTCGAGCACGGCCTGCATGTCGTGTCCGGCAAGATTGGTCATCAGCCGGTGCAATGCCGCGTCGTCGTGCTGATCGAGGATGCGGCGAATGCCCGGATACTGGTTGAGGTCGCGCGTCAACGCCTCGCGCCATCCGGCACCGCCCTTGAACACCAGCGCCGAGTAGAGCGAATTGGGGCAGTCGTCGATCCACTGCCTGAGCTGCTCGCCGTCTGGCTGGGCGAAGGCGGATTCGAGGAGCTTGCCGTACTTCAGGGTGACGACACGCCAGCCGACCAGCTCGAACATCTCGCCGATGCGGCCGAACAGCCGGTCGTTGACCACGCCGTCCAGGCTCTGGCGATTGTAGTCGATCACCCACCACAGGTTCCGGACGTCGTGCTTCCAGCCTTCGAGCAGCGCCTCGAAGACGTTGCCCTCGTCGAGCTCGGCGTCGCCGACCAGCGCGACCATGCGACCAGCCGGCCGTTTGCCGTCACCCAGCTCCTTCAGCCGCACATAGTCCTGCACCAAGGAAGAGAAGAGCGTCATGGCGACGCCCAGGCCGACCGAGCCGGTCGAGAAGTCGACGTCGTCGGTGTCCTTGGTGCGCGACGGATAGGACTGCGCGCCCCCCAGCCCGCGGAAGCGCTCGAGTTTGTCCTGCGGCTGATGGCCGAACAGATACTGGATGGCGTGGAATACCGGCGAGGCGTGCGGCTTCACCGCCACGCGATCTTCGGGCCGCAGCACCGAGAAGTAGAGCGCCGTCATGACCGTGGCGAGCGAGGCGCATGAGGCCTGATGGCCACCGACCTTCAGCCCGTCGCGATTGGGCCGCAGATGATTGGCGTGATGGATGGTCCAGGCGCTCAGCCACAGCACCTTGCGTTCGAGCTCGCGCAGCAGACGCAGCCGCTGCACCGGGGCGAGAGTGGTCATGGACATCGCATACGCCTAGAAACGGGGAAAATCCTTGCGTTTCGACCGTAGAATGCTCTGTATAGGGTATAATTTGGCGAAAGCTGGGATTCTCGAGCAATGATCTCCCTCGACGCGATCGACCGGCGCATTCTCGACCGGCTGCAGAAGGAAGGCCGGCTGAGCAACGCCGAGTTGGCCGACCAGGTCGGCCTCTCGGCCTCGCCGTGCTGGCGACGGGTCAAGGCGCTCGAGGAGGCCGGCGTCATCAAGGGCTATGCCGCCCAGGTCGACGCCAAGGCGGTCGGGCTGTCGGTCAACGTGTTCATGAGCGTGTCGCTGTCGACCCAGGTCGAGAAGGCGCTGCAGGCCTTCGAGCGCGCAGCCGCCCAGCGGCCCGAGGTCATGGAATGCTACCTGATGACCGGCGACAGCGACTACCTGCTGCGTATCGTGGTGCCCGATCTCGAGGCCTACGAGCGCTTCGTCATGGACTTCACCAAGATCCCCGGCATCGCCCAGATCCGCAGCTCGTTCGCGCTACGTCCGGTGAAGCAAGGCGGCGCGTTGCCGCTCGACGTCACCAAAGCACCGGGATGAGAGACAACACCAGCAAGCCCGCCATCGACCGATTGAAAAGCTGCCGTCGACGGGGACCGGCGAGACAGCGTCCGATCAGGCTGCCGAACGCCCCCCATGTGGCGGCCGACAGCAGGCAGGAGGTCGCCAGCACGATGGCGATCAGCGCGCTTTCGCGCATCACGTCGCCGCCGACGGTGGTGAAGGCGGCCGCGGCACCGAGGCCGGACACCCAGGCCTTGGGGTTCGTCCAGGTGAACAGCGTCGCTTCGATGAAACCGATCGGCCGGGCGCGCGCCGCAGCGCTGGCGGCATCGGCATTGGCGATGCGCCAGGCGAGGTAGAGCAGGTAGGCCGCTCCGGCGTACTTCAGCACGGCATGCAGGCGTGGCTCGGCATGGACCACGCCGGCCAGGCCCAAGCCCGTCGCCAGCACCATGACGCCGAAGCCCAGGGTGATGCCCAGCATTTGCGGCACCGTGCGACGAAAGCCGAAATTGGCGGCCGAAGCGGTCACCAGCACGACATTGGGGCCCGGGGTGAATGTCACGGCGGCGGCAAACAGCATCAGAGGACCGAGCAACTCGCCCATGCCAGCTAATTGCCCACGGCAACCGTGGTGTCTCAACTACCTGGCATGTACTCGTGCTAGCTTGCCTGCCTTGGGAGGAATGCCACGCCATGCCGACACCGATCGCCTTCGATCCCGCCATCGGCCGCCAGTTCCTGAAGTATGCCCGCCTGGTCGCGGGTCGCGGCTACATCCACAACACGCTGGGCAACATCGTGATGCGCGTGCCGCATCCCGACTTCGCGCACGGGCTTGCCTACACTAAGCATGCCGAGGTCTCGCTCGAGGAGATGGAGCTCGAGAACATCGTCATCACCGACATCCCGACCAGCGGCATCGTGTGGGGCGAGCGCATGACCAGCGTCGGCCACAATCTCAGCCGCGAGATCCTGCGGCTCCGGCCCGACATCGGCGCCACCATCCATGTCCACGACGACGCTATCATCGCCCTGCTGGGCTCGGGCGCCGACCAGGAGTTCAAGGTGCTGTCGCTCGATCCACCGTTCGTTCTCGCCAAGCCGGTGCATTTCGTGCCGGCTCATGTCGATGTCGAAGCCGACGTGAGCTCGGTGGCGGACTTCATCCAGAACACCAATTCGGTAGTCCTGGTCGGCCACGGCATCACCACGCTCGGCCGCACCGTCTCGGAGGCCTACCATCGGCTGAACACGCTCACCGCCGAGGTGCGTCGCTGCATCCTGGCGGAGCAGCTCGCCGCCTTGAAAGGCACTCGGATCGCCTACCGCTCGCAGCGCGAGATCGAAGAGATGTACCGCTTCGCCGAGAGCATCATCTATCCGACCCGCGCCGAGAACGTCATGCACGAGGCGGCGGAGTAGGGCCTGTCCTAGGACAAATCGATCGTGCCGCTCAGCATCGGCACGCAGCGACCGCCGATGTAGGTGTTGACGACGCGGCCGGCCTTCTTGACGGCGCTGCCCTCCAACAGGCTCGGGCGCCCCATGTCGAAGCCCTGACCGATGGTCTTGGACAGGGTGAGGTCGGCCTCGGGCTGGAAGTGCGCCAGCAGGCCGATCAAGGTCACGTTGGCGCTGCCGGTCGCGGGATCCTCGGGCACCCCGAACAACGGCGCGAACATGCGCGACTGGATGTCGACTCCGTGCTCGCGGACCGGGGTGTAGAGATGAAGGCCGATGGCGCGCGCCATCGGCAGATGTCTGGCCAGCGCGTCGCCGCGCACCGTCGCCTTGGCGAGCGCCGACCGCGACGTCACTTCGGCGAAGGCGAAGTCGTTGCCGCACGAGGCGATGAGCGGCCGGTGGCTGCGCGTCTCGATCTCGTTTACGGCAACGCCGCACATCTCGGCCACGATCTCGGGCGCGATCTCGTCGCCGAGCGTGAGCTTCTGCGGCGCCGCCAGACGTGCGGCGACGACCTCGCGGCCTTCGCGCGTGAGGTCGAGCGGCACCAGGCCGGCTTTCTCCTCGAACACCAGCCGGTCGCCCGTGACCTTGCGGCCATGGCACTCGCCGCGGCGCGCCAGCACGAACGCCGTGCCGACGTTCGGATGGCCGGCGAACGGCAGCTCGGCGCGCGGCGTGAAGATGCGGACATGCGCAGTGTGCGCGGGATCCTTGGGCGGCAGCACGAAGGTCGTCTCGGCGAGGTTGAACTCGGCGGCGATCGCCTGCATCTGCTCGGCCGACAGCCCGGACGCATTGGGAAAGACAGCCAGCGGATTGCCGCCGAACTTGACGTTGGTGAACACGTCGACGGTGGTGAACTGCAGTTTCATGATGTGGATCCCAATAGCGGCTTGCCGGCCATGCGCCGAGCGAAATCCACTCATGGGTGGAGGAATATTCTTGACCTGCCGAGGTCCGACCCATGACCGCCCTGGTCGCGCGGTCACGGGTCTTGGTCGGGACGCCGGTTTGCCGCTAAGGTCCCGGCCATGAACCAACCGCAGATTTCCTACGACCACGGCGTGTCGACCAAAAAGCTGATCGGCGAGACCATCGGCAATTTCTTCGATCGTACGGTCGAGACCCACCGCGATCGCGAGGCCCTCGTCGTGCGCCATCAGAACGTGCGCTGGAGCTGGGGCGAATTCGGTCGGCGCGTCGACGAGCTGGCGGCCGGGCTGCTGTCGCTGGGGCTCGAACGCGGCGATCGCATCGGCATCTGGTCGCCCAACAACGCAGAGTGGACCTTGACGCAGTTCGCCACCGCCAAGGCGGGCTTGGTGCTGGTCAATGTCAACCCGGCCTACCGGCGGGCCGAGCTGGACTACGCCATGAACAAGGTCGAGTGCCGGGCGCTGATCCTCGCACCGGCGCTCAAGACCTCGAACTACCTCGAGATCACGTCGGACCTGGTCAAGGCTGGCCGTCTGCCGCACCTCAAGCACGTCATTCGCCTCGGCGCCGACAGGACGCCGGGCATGCTGAATTTCGACGATGTCGCGCGGGCCGGCGGCAATGCCGAGCGGGTCAAGCTTGCCGAGCTTGGCGGCAAGCTGCAATTCGACGACGCCATCAACATCCAGTTCACCTCGGGCACGACGGGGCATCCCAAGGGCGCCACCCTCAGCCACCACAATATCCTGAACAACGGTTTCTTTGTCGGCGAGGGGCTGAAGCTCACGCCAGCCGACCGGCTGTGCATTCCCGTGCCGCTCTATCACTGCTTCGGCATGGTGATGGGCAACCTGGGCTGCCTGACCCATGGCGCGACCATGGTCTATCCCGCCGAGGCGTTCGATCCTCTGGCCACCCTGCAGACGATCGCCGACGAGCGTTGCACGGCGCTCTATGGCGTTCCCACCATGTTCATCGCCCAGCTCGACCACCCGCAATTCTCGAGCTTCGATCTCAAGAGCCTGCGCACCGGCATCATGGCGGGCTCGCCGTGTCCGATCGAGGTGATGAAGCGGGTGCAGAGCCAAATGAACATGCACGAGGTCACCATCGCCTACGGCATGACCGAAACCTCTCCCGTCTCCACGCAATGCGCCACCGACGATCCGGTCGAGCGCCGCGTCTCGACGGTCGGGCAGGTGCTGCCGCACATCGAGATCAAGATCGTCGACGGCGAAGGCAAGGCCGTGCCGCGCGGCGAGACCGGCGAGTTCTGCACGCGCGGCTACTCGGTGATGAAGGGCTACTGGAACGACGCGGAGAAGACCGCCGAGGCGATCGACGAGGCGGGCTGGATGCACACCGGCGACCTCGCCACCATGGACGCCCAGGGCTACGTCAACATCGTCGGCCGGCTGAAGGACATGGTGATCCGGGGCGGCGAGAACGTCTATCCGCGCGAGATCGAGGAGTTCCTCTATCGCCATCCCAAGATCCAGGACGTGCAGGTGATCGGCGTTCCCGACCCGCGCTACGGCGAGGAAATCTGCGCCTGGATCAAGCTGCACCAGGGCAGCACCGCGACCGCCGAGGAGATCCGCGATTTTTGCAAGGGCGAGATCGCCCACTACAAGATCCCGCGCTACATCGAGTTCGTCGGCGACTTCCCGATGACCATCACCGGCAAGATCCAGAAGTTCGTCATGCGCGAGCAGACGATCGAGAAGCTCGGCCTGAAAACCGAGAAGACGGCGTAGTCTCCTACTGGGCCGTGGCTTCTCAGTCCCGCTCGTGCCGAACCAACGTCCGATCGCAACCACCTCCAAGCGCGATGTGGAATGCAGGCGGCCCGCCCGAGCCTCCAGGTGTTGAAAAGGATCGTTCGATCGGGCCCAATCCGGTGGTTCGTGGAACCGAGAAAAAGTGAGAGATGCGACCATGCGACAGAACAAGATCAAGCAGATTTGGCGTGCCGGGCGATGTGCAACCCTCGGCTGGCTTTCCCTGTCGCACGGCTTCACCGCCGAGATCATGGCGCGCCAGGGTTTCGATGCCTTGTGCGTCGACCTGCAGCACGGCACGGCCGAAATGAAGGACGTGGCGCCGATGCTGCAGGCGATCTCGCAGATCGACACGGTCCCCGTCGTGCGCGTCGCCTGGAACGAGCCCGCCGCCATCATGAAAGCGCTGGACCTCGGCGCCTACGGCATCATCGTGCCGCTAGTGAACAACGCCGAGGAAGCCGCGATGGCGGTTGCTGCATGCCGCTATCCGCCGGTCGGCATGCGCTCCCTCGGACCGGTCCGCGCCGTCCACTACGGCGGCGCCGACTACTTGGCCAACGCCAACGACGAGATCGTCGTCATGGCCATGATCGAGACCAAGGAGGGGCTGGCCAACCTCGACGCCATCTGCGCCACCAAAGGCCTCGATGCGGTCTATATCGGGCCGGCCGACCTGTCGTTCGCCTTGGGGCTGGCGCCGCGCGGCGACAATCCGGATCCGCTCCATCTCGCCACCTGCGACAAGATCCTGGCCGCCGCCCACAAGGCCGGCATCAAGTGCGTCATGCACTGCGCCAGCGCGGCGTTCGCGGCCGGCGCCGTGAAACGCGGCTTCGACATGGTGATGCTGACGTCGGACCTGTCGTGCATGATCGCCGGCGCGCGCCAACAGCTCGACGAGCTCAAAGCCAAGACGGCCTGAAGCCGTACGCCGTGCCGCGGACCGATCGGCGCCGATCGGTCCGTGGTGCGGGTCAGTCGGCCGCTGCGCGCTGCGCCATTGCCGCCGCAGCCGGTCGATTGGCTTTCAGGAACATCCGGATGTGCCGTACTGCCAGCGGAATCTTGTCCGGCGTGTCCTTCCACGGGTACATGCTCACTTGCGAATTGGGCGCGAGCATCGCCACCTCCATCGCCACCGCGTAAGGGTGCGGCGGGATGTCGTCGGGCAGCACCAGGATCGGCGTCTGGCAGGCGCGCACGAAGTCGCGCGTCACGGTGAAGACGAAGTCAGGATTGGCGCGGTACATCTTGGCGAGGAAGGCGCTCACCTGGTCGATGGTGATGTCGGGCCGGCGCGCGACCAGGGTGGGCCCCCAATTGTTCATGTTGTTCTGATAGAACTGGTCGGGCAGCTCACGGCGATGCCCGCTCGGCTGCGTCAGCACGGCGGCGACGACACGCTGCGGCGCGCGCTTGATCAGGTTCCAGATGAACGGCTGGCCGATGCAGTAGCCCAGCACCAGGAAGCGATCGATGCCGAGATGATCCATCAGGCCGATATGGTCGTCGGTGTAGGAGTCCCACGGCCGGTCGATCTCGAGCGGTCCCGATGACTGGCCACCATTGGCATTGCGCAGGTCCGCGCCGATGCAGCGAAAGCCGTCCCGGGCGAACTCCTTCATGGCGTTGAACGGATGGCTGGCGTCGAGGCCGGCGATCGTCGAGTTCAGCCCGCCGCCCGGGATCACCAGCAGCGGAAAGCCTGCACCCATCTCCTCGTAGTAGATGCGGACTTTGCCGCGTTCGTAGATCGGCATGGCGGTCCTCCTTGGCAGCGCGCGAGTTTGGCGCGCAGGCCGCCCTCGCTCAACGGCTTTCCTGCCTTCAGATCCTGCTCGTCCAGTCGTCGTCGCGAACGGGACTGCGGCGCTGGCGGTCCCGCATAGCCTTCACGGCAGCCTGTACGTCGTCCTGCCATTTGCGAAAGCTGGCCAGTGCCCGAGGCTTCATGATGCGGTCGCCGGCGTCGGACAAATATGGCGCCGGATCGACGAATTTCTCGTCGACGATCGTCGAGAAATGCAAGTGCGCGCCCGTCGACCGTCCCGTCATGCCGACATAGCCGATGATCTGGCCCTTGCGAACGCTGCCGCCGACGGCGGTATCCGCGGCGAAGCGCGACAGGTGGGCATAGAGCGTCGTGAATCGGTCGGCATGGCGGATCTTCACGGTGAGGCCATACTCGAAGTGAGTCCCCTGGAGCTCGACGACGCCGTCGGCGGCCGCGAGGATCGGTTGACCGACGCGCGCCTCGTAGTCGATGCCGTTGTGGAAGCCGCCGCCCGACGGCCGGCCGTAGTAGCGTCGAGGTCCGAACGGCGAGGAAATGCGCGATCCTGGTCTCGGCGTAGCAAGGGCGGGAGCGCCCAATCGTCTGCCGTCCTCGTCGAACCATCCCTCGGGCTCGTCGTCCGGCGCAAATCGCCAGAATGTCTGTCGGGTGTCGCCCTCTTCGCCGAAGGAA
>VGCQ01000135.1 GCA_016870055.1 Alphaproteobacteria bacterium
ACTTGGCGCGGCAGGGACGTGCTGCACCGCGAACGCTTCTTCCTCGGCCGCACGCGACAGACTGCGATCGACACATCCGGCCTCGACGAGCGCGAGCAAAGCTGGACGCTCGGACACCGCTGGTGGCGGCTCGACGAGATCGCCGCCTCGCGCGAACGCTTCGAGCCGGTCGACCTCGGCGCACGGCTCGCGGCACTGCTGCAGGACGGCCCGCCGCCGACGCCGATCTCGCTCAATGCTCCGCTCCTCCTTGGGGCAGAGCGAGGCGCGATGGAAGCCTAGAACACAGTCCGCCCAGCTGGAATCAGCTGGGCGGACTGTGCCCGGTGCAACAAGCAACGCCCGAGCGCGAATCCGATCAGATTGAACCGTGAGCGGTTCAATCTGATCGGATTCCGCTCTATTGCGGCTATTGCAGGCCGTTGAGCGACGGCAGTTGCAAGGCGATGCGAGTCGCCTCGAGTTGGTTGTTCAGCTCCATCCTGGCCGCGTTGTTGTTGCGGTGATACTCGGCCCAGGTGATCTGCTGGCGTACCAACCTTGCGACCAGTGCATCCCATTTGGTCGACGCGGCGTCGAAGAGCGGCGGCAACGACGGGTGGGTTCTGCCTGCGATCTCGAGTTGGATCTCCCGACAGGGCCTCAAGTGGTTCTCGACCAGATACACGATGTGTCTGGCTTCGAGGGGTGTCGCCGCTCGATCGAATGGCTTTAGACCGACGAATTGGTCCTTTATTGCCTGGAATGCCGGGCTGGCGACCATCCGCAGCCCACAATCACTCCATTCGGCTCGAAGGTGCCAGATGATCGCCCGTGCTTCGCCCTCCGGCGTCTGAGCATTGAATTCCGATCGGATCGGCGGTGGCGCCGGTGCGTTGCTCGAAGCGGCGTGATCACACGCGGTGAGGACAAGCAGGCAGGAAACGACAGCCAATCTCATGGAACAGCCCCCATATCCGAGAGACGACTACTCCCCTGGCCTCGTTACATGGCGCTGCGGGCTGCCCTACGCTGCACAAGCAGGCGCCGGTCGACCTCCCTGCGTTACACCCGCCGCCGCCTTGGCTTTGGCACCAGCCCTGGCATAGGTGCGGTGCATCATGAAGCATTGGGCATTCAGGCCGCCAGGCAGGCTGGCGAGGTACTCGGCAGCGGCCTTGAAGCCCATGCTGTCACCCTAGCCCAGCCGCCGGCGATAGAGCGCGATCAACCGCTCCCAATGCCGCTCGGCCGCCGGCTTGTCGTAGCACCAGCGCTGTGGGAAGGCGAAGCCATGGTGGACGCCGAGATGCACTTCGAGCTCGCCGGAATTTCCCGACTTGTCGAATAGCGCTTTCAGCTCCCTGACCATATCGGGCGGCGCCAGGTCGTCGTGCTCGGCGCAGGAGATGTAGAGCTCGCCTTTCGCCTTGCCCAGCGTGAGGTGCGGACTCTCGACCGCATCGCTCACCAGCCAGGTACCGTAGAACGACGCCGCGGCGGCGACACGATCGGGATAGCGGGCGGCGGCCGCCAAGGCATAGGGGCCGCTCATGCAGTAGCCATGGGCGCCGACCGGTCCTTTTTTCGACTCCTTCTGCGAATCGGCAAAGGCGATCAGCGCCGCAACATCGTCCATCACCGGCGGGATGGTCATCTTGGTGCGCACCGCGCGCATGCGCGTATGCTCGGCGCTGCCGTGCTCGAGCACATCAGGCCCGTATTTGGTATCCCGGCCGGCGCGGTAGTAGAGGTTGGGCAGCAGCACATAGTAGCCGACCGTCGCCAGCCGACGCGTCATTTCGTAGAGCTCTTCGCGAATCCCGGGCGCGTCCATCAGGAACAGGATCGGCGGATAGGGACCGCCGCGTTCCGGATGGCAAATGAATGTTTCGATCGCTCCATCCTTGGTCGGAACGTCCAGAATCTTCTCGATCATCGGCCGGCCACCCTCCTAGCGCTTGTTGATCATGCCAGCACCTTGCTAGGCTTCGCTCAACAGCAAAGCCCTCTTGAGGGTCAATCATCGAAGTGTTTCTTCTGCGCAGCGGCTCGGATCGCCCCAACTCTCGCCAAGACAGCGCAGTGAGCGCTTTGCCTGGTCGACCAGGGCATATGGCCGATGGTCAAGGATAACTGAGGAGACAGCCATGGTTGACCAGTCGAACGTCTATGTCGGCGTCGCCGGCTATTTCAGCAACCGCGATGCCAAAGGCAAGGTCGGGGTCTTTCGTCGCGCCGCGGACAAGGGCGACTGGCAGCATGTGCTCGGCACCGTGCAGGCATACTCGGTGTTGGTGCATCCCGGCGATCCCGAAACAGTGTTCGCCGGCACCAACGACGGCGTGTGGCGCAGCACCGATCGCGGCGCCACCTTCCGGCGCACCGCCTTCCCTGACGCCAAGAAGGAAGTGTGGTGCTTCCTGGTCGACAGCCGCGATCCCAAGCGCATTTTCGCAGGCGCCTCGCCGATCGACGTCTATCGCAGCGACGATGGCGGCGCCAGTTGGCGCAAGCTCGCGACACCCAAGGTCGCCGAACATTGCAAAGGCCCGTTCGCCTCGCGAGTCATGCGTTTCGCCCAGAATCCCAAGCGGCTGGACGAGATCTATGCAGCGCTCGAGATCAACGGCGTGATGCGCAGCACCGACGGCGGCGAAACCTGGCAGGATTGCAGCACGGGCCTGATCAAGCTCGCCGAACTGCCGCACCTGAAGAGCAAGATCGTGAGCGACACCACGGCCGAGGGCATGCTCGACGGCCATGCCGTCACGATCAATGCCGCCGATCCGGATGCGGCAATTGTTGCGCTGCGCATGGGCTTGTTCCGCACCGCCGACGGCGGCAAGAGCTGGCAGGACATGGAGGTCGGCCGCTTTTCACCGACTACCTACGGCCGCGACGTCAAAGCCTCGCCGACCGAACCCAACACGCTCTACGCTGCGCTGTCGGTCGCCGCTGCCAGTCACGATGGTGGCCTCTATCGCAGCGCCGATGGCGGCAGGAGCTGGCAGCGCTTCGACAAGGTGCAGGTGCACGGCACCATCATGTCGATCGGCCTGCATCAAAGCGATCCTCGGCAGGTCTATATCGGCGCCCGCTACGATGGCGAGGTGTTCGGAACGCGGGACGCCGGCAAGACATGGCAGGCGACGCCGCTGCCCGGCGAGGTCCAGCACATCTACTCGGTGGCCTGCGGCTGAGATACGGGTCGGCTGCCGACCGGCTTCGCTGACGGAAGCAAGGCGACGCCGGCGGCGCCAATCGTCGACTATTTCTTTTCCGCAGCGTCGGCGCGGCCACCCAGGAGCTTGCCGATCGACGTCGCGAGGCCGCTCTCTCGACCGGTGTCGATGCGCACCGTCGCCGTCATGCCGGCACGCAGCGGCGGCTCACCGACATGCGGCAGCAGCCGCAGCTTGACCGGCAGTCGCTGCACCACCTTGACCCAGTTGCCCGACGCGTTCTGCGGCGGCAACACCGCGAATTCGGCCCCGGTAGCCGGGCTGAGGCTTTCGACCACCGCCTCCCAGGTCGTGTCGGGATAGGTATCGAGCACCACCGTGGCTTTCTGGCCGACCCGCACGTGGGTCAGCTCGGTTTCCTTGAAATTGGCCTCGACCCAGGGCCGGCTCACCACCACCAGCGCGAACAACGGCGTCGCAGCCTTGACCTGCTCGCCTTGCTGCACGCGCATGTTGACGACCACGCCGTCGGTCGGTGCACGTACCGTCGTGCGGGCAAGGTCGAGGGCCGCCCGCTCACGTGTTGCGATCTTGTCGCGCACCAGATGGTGCTCGTCGGTCGGCAGCTTGGGGTCGCCGTTCAGCGCGGTCAGCACGCGTTGCAGTTTCTCGCGCACAGTTGCCACCCGATCGGCGGCGGCGCGGGCGTCATTCTGCGATTCGTCGCGCTTGGCCGCCGACGCCACGCCTCTGACCGCAAGCTCCTCCTGGCGTTGCCACTGGCGCCTGAAATAGTCGGCGCGTGCTTCGGCATCGGCCAATTCGCTCACCGCCTCGCGCCACATGCCGCGCAAGGTCTCGACTTGGGTGCGTGCGGCGTCCAGCTCGGCATCGGCGCTGTCCAGGGCAAGCTTGAAGGGCCGCGATTCGATGGTCATCAGCACGTCGCCGGAACCGACCTCCTGGTGGTCACGGACCAGCACGCGCCGCACTTGGCCCGCAATCTCGGGGGCGATTTGCACGATATGCGCCTTCACATAGGCGTTCTCGGTGCTGACATAGCGGCCGCCGGACAGCCACCAGGCAGTGCCGCCGAGCACCGCCAGGAGCGGCACCACCACCAGCAACACCATACGCAGGCCAGCCTGCCCGCGCCTCATGCGACGGCTCCGGCGAGATTCTGCAAACGGCCCTTCACCTTGGCGGTGAGCGCGGTGTACTGCGCTCGCTCGCTGGCGCTCAGCGGCGATAGAGCATCGTCGACCGTCGATTCGGCGATCGCCCATATCGCGGTATGAACCTTGCGCGCCTCGGCCGTTAGATGCAGTCGGTTGACGCGCCGGTCGGCGTCGTCGGCGCGGCGCTCGACCCAGCCGTTCTTTTCCATGCGATCGATCATGCGCCCGGCGCTCGCGCGGTCGATCTCCAGCATCTCGGCCAGTTCGGTCTGGCTGGCGCCAGGGCGGCGGTAGAGCCGAGTCAGGACCAGCCATTGCGCGCGCGTGAGGCCGATGTCGCGCACACGGCGATCGAACACGGTGCGAATCAGGCGCGCCACGTCCGACAGCACGTAGCCGATATAGCCGTCGTCCTCGGGTCCGGTTGGCTGCTGGCCCATGATTGTTGCATAGGCTACAATAGCCTCGGCTATGAGTTCAAGTCCCCAGGTCGCCGCCCTTCCACCGCCCGCCGAGGCCGCCGACATGTTGTCGGTCGGCCGGCGGGTGCTGATCCTGATCATGGTGGTGCTGGGCTCGACGCTCTATGCAACCACCCTGCTGATCGCCTCGACGCTGCTGCCCCAGATGCAGGGCACGATGTCGGCGACCCAGGACGAGATCGCCTGGACGATGACCTTCAACATCCTCGCCACAGCGGTCATGACGCCGATGACCGGCTGGCTGGCCGCACGGTTTGGCCGGCGTGAGACGATGACATGGTCGGTGCTGCTGTTCACGGCAACCACCTTCCTGTGCGGCGCCGCGACCTCGCTGGAGAGCCTGATCCTATGGCGGGTGCTGCAGGGCGCGCTCGGCGCTCCGGTGATTCCGCTATCGCAGACCATCCTGCTCGATGCCTTCCCCAAGCGGCAGCAGGGCTTCGTCACCTCGGTTTTCGGCATGGCCGTGGTCATCGGCCCGGTGATCGGTCCAACCCTGGGTGGGCTGCTCTCCGAGCTCTACAGCTGGCGCTGGGCCTTTTACATGATCGTCCCGGTCGGGCTGATTTCCTTCATCGGCCTGCGTCTCACGCTGCCGGCCGACCGGCCGACCGGTCGGGTGGCGCTGGACTGGACCGGCTTTCTGTCGCTTTCCGTGGCGATCGCCGGCGTGCAGCTCGTGCTGTCGCGCGGCCAGCGACTGGACTGGTTCGAATCGACCGAGATCATCATCGAGGCCTTCGTCGCCGTCATCGCGTTCTGGGTTTTCATCAGCCACAGCCTCACGACCCAGCGGCCATTCCTCAACCTGCGCCTGCTCCGTGACCGCAACTATGCGCTGGGCCTGGTTCTGGTGGCGATCTACGGAATGTTGAACTTTACGCCCATGGTGCTGCTGCCGCCTCTCCTGCAGCAGCATGCCGGCTTTCCCGACATGTTGATCGGCGAGATCATCGCCGCTCGTGGCGTCGGCGCGACGATCGGCTTTTTCCTCGCGATCTTCGTCGGCAAGCTCGACCCGCGTATCGGCATTGGCGGCGGTTTCGCGTTGCAGGCGATCTCCGGAATCTGGCTGATGGCACTCGATCTCAACGTCGATGCCGCCACGCTGATGGCCAACAGCCTGCTGCAGGGCATCGCCATCGGCACGATCTGGGTGCCCCTCACGCTCGCCACGTTCGCCACCACGAGCTCGGCCAACCTGGCGGAGGGCACAGCGGTCTATCACCTGTTGCGCAACATCGGCTCGAGCTTCTTCATCTCGATCTGCGTCACCGAAGTGGTGCGCGCCGGCAGCGCCAACTACAGCCGCTTGGCCGAGCTGGTGAACCCTTACAACCGCACGCTCCTGCTACCCTGGGTCACCGGCGCCTGGGACACCGAGACGGTGACAGGGCTTGCCCGGCTCTCGCGCGAGATCACCCGCCAAGCGGCGATGCTGGGCTACATCAACGCCTTCGGCCTCTACACGCTCGTTTCGCTGCTGGCCATTCCCCTGGTGCTGATGGTCGGCGGCAAGTCGAGGGCCCGTTAGAGCGACCGCTTACCGTTCGTCGACGGCGGCCTCGATGCGCCCGCTACGCCGCGCCCGCTCGAGCGCCTCGTAGTCCCGCTCGGTTTGGTCGGCATAGGCTTGGGCGAATGCCGCCAGCGCGTCATCGAGCGTCTCGCTCTTGCCGCAGTAGCCAGCGATCAGCGCGGGACTGCCCGACTTGGCGTGCGCCAGCGCCAGCGCCCAACCGCAAAGACCGCAATATTCCTTGAAGGCGGCCAGGCCCTTGCGGTTGCCCTCGACCATGTCGACGCCGCCCTTCATGTCAGCGAGCTGGCGCACGTAGAAGTGCCGGCCATGTACCTTTCCCCAACCGAGGAAGATGTCGGGTGATCCTTGGATCAGGCGCTGGCCCACCACGACGCGGCGACCGTGGTTCTCGAATGGCAGATGATAATCGGCGTATGGCTCGAGCACCGAGCCTTGAGCTTCCTTGACCTGGAGAAACAGCGGGTCGTCGTTGTCTGCGCCCATGAGCAGCACCACCCAGCAGCCTGTGCCGACGCTACCCAGGCCCACCACCTTTCGAGCGACATCGACGATGCGGTAGCGCGCCAGCAACCGACGACGGTCGAAGGTGAGCGACTCGATATAGGAACGCAGCATCGCATCGAGCGCCTCGCCGATCGGCACGCCCGCCGCCGTGTGCGTTTCACGCACGATCAACGGCACGTCCTCGACGATACGGTGCTCACCCTGGATCTGCTCGGTCATCTTCTGCAACACGTGTTGGTGGCCTTTGCCGCGAGCTTTGGCGATCACCCGCTCGGCGCTGCGGCGGACTTGCTGTGACAAGCTGCCGAGGATGGCCTGCTCGTCAATGCGACCATACCAAACTGCGAGATGACCCATTGCCGCGTAGCGCGCGATATGCTTGCGGTAGGCTCGCACGGCCGCCACCACCGCTTCATCCGCATCGTCACGACCGCCGCCCATGAAGCGCGTGGCGACAGCAGCGCTGGCAGCCAGCCTCTTGAGGTCCCATTCCCAGGGCGCCGGGAAGACTTCGTCGAAATCATTGATTGCGAAGATCAGCTCGCGCTCTGCTGAACCGAAAACGCCGAAGTTCGACACGTGCATGTCGCCGCATGCATAGACCAAAGAACCCAACGCAGGAGATTTGGCTAGGTCGGCCGCCATGACTGACGCCGAGCCGCGCAGGAAGGCGAAAGGCGATCCCAGCATGCGTCCATAGCGCACCGGCACCAGCTTCTGCGCCCGGCTGCGGTTCTGCCCCTCCAGGATGTCAACTGGATCGGGACGATTGGCCGCTGGCGCGAACGCACGATGAGCCCGGCGCGGCACTTTCTTGCGGAGCGCCTTACCTGCCGCGAACTGCTCAGCGGCCAACGGCCGCTCGGCAGTAAAGCTCGCCATTAGGTTTTCTTCTTCATCCACGACATCCGTTCGCTCGAACAATGCCATCCTCCCCGGATTCTCCGCAGCCGCCTCAATCTCCCACGGATTGTCGACACGCCGTCGCCTCGGCCCCCTGGTGAGTCGATCCGGCCTTGATGGTTGGTCGCATCGTAAGCCGATAAGCTCACCCTGTCTCATCGTTCGCTCGACAGTGGTCGGACGCTATGGTTAGGTGACGCGGCACGCTTCGACCGGGAGGACTCTTGCTCAGCAGACTTCATCGCAGGGCCGAAGCGTTGGACGAGGCCTGCCTGCGCGCGTTGGGTCATCCGACCGATCCCGCCATACAACAGGAACTGCTGGCCGCCTTGGAATGGGACGCCTCGTTCCATCCCGACCATGCGCGCCCGTCGATCCGCGGCTTGTTCAAGGATGTGCACGGCCATTCCTCCAACCTCTCGAACCGGCTGCAGGACGGCCCAAGCAGCGCCGGCGACGGATCACACCCCATCGCCCACAGCATCGATCGCCTCAGGCGGAGCCTGGCAGATCTCACTTCCGCATTGGCCGAACGCCGCGATGAACACGACCGATAGAGCGGTCGGCAACTGAAAGTGATACAGGCGGCGGCGACGCTCGCCCCCTACCATTGCCCAGCGGTTGCGCGCTTGACCTCCTCGAAAAGCAGTCGATTGCCAGCGTCGGTAAAATGCACGTCGCCCGCGATAAAGTACTTCTCCAAGGTCGCCGCCGGCGGCTCGGCGAAAAACGCCGGGAAAGCATCGATGAACCGCACGCCGTGCTTCTCCGACCAGGCGCGCCAGTGCTTCACTTGCACGCCGTCCTTGTCGCGAGCGACGACGTTGTCCGGCCAAGGATAGACGACCAGCGTCAACCGGCAGTCCCAGGCCCGGCAGAGCGCGACGATCTTCTCGAGGTTTTTGCCGACGACTTCGAGTCCACGCCGCCCCCATTGCTCCATCAAGGCAGGGTCGACCGTCCAACGGGCACGATCGCGCCCTACCGACATCTTGTGGCTGAATGTCGACGCCACGAAGAGGTCGTGGACGAGACGGACGCTGGTGAAATTCGAGAGCAGAAAACTGCCGAGATCGAAAGGCGCCTTCTCGTAGCGCGGCGTCTCGTGCTCGGGCGCTTTCATGACAGTGCCGTCGGCCGACGCCAGATAGACGTTCGCGTCGTCATCGATGTCGGACAGGTCGAGAAAGCTTTTCTCGAAGCTCGAGCCCATCGCCTCGACAAAGGAATCGCCGATCACGAACACCGCAGGCTTGTCGCGATCCGAGTCATTCGCAGCGCAAGCCCCTGTCCGGAAGCCATAGCGATCAGTCCGCCAGGGGTAGACGATCCTTCCCCAGGCGCGCGCCGTGTCCTTGTTGGGAATGAGATCGTGGTGGAATGGCTGCGTATCGATATAGGTGCTCCAGTTCTCCGCTTCCGCCTTTTGCAGCCCGGCGCGCAGGTCGGAAAACAACGTGGCCGTGAGAACGAAGTCGAGTGCCAAGGTGATAGCCAGGATCAGCAACCCCTGACCCAGGCGCCGCAGAAGTCTCTTCATCATTGGACGGAATAATGTCGCAAGCTCGACATGCCGTAAATCCGGCTGGTCCACTGTCGGCAAAGAGTCGTCCTTGGCGTCCCCAACGGGATTCGAACCCGTGTTACCAACGTGAAAGGCTGGTGTCCTAGGCCTCTAGACGATGGGGACGAGGCGCCGAAGGGCCGCTGCTAGTAGCGGGTGGCGGGCGGCAAATCAAGCCAGCACCGAGCCCGTTGCAGGTGCGGCATCGTCGATCTGCAGGCGCGCGCTGTCGCGCCCGCCGTAGCGGTCGATGCGCAATGCGCCCGCGACGTGCAGGATGGGCCGCGCCGGATCGAGCAATGCGGGACCGAGCGGCGTCTGTCCCGCCCGAAAGGCGATAGCGTCGATACGGCCGCGCTCGCCGCCGACCAGCGAGCAGCGCACATGCCCCTCGCCGACCGGCTGGGCGTAGCTGACGCGCACTGACGGCAGCGCAAAACGCGGCAAGGCGTTGCCGGCGCCGAACGGCCCGGCGCGCTCGATAAGGTCGACCAGTTCCTGCGTCGCAGCCGCCGGCGACAGGGCGGCGTCGATGCCGAGCTCTCGGACCGGTGGCGCCGCCCCGAGCTGGGGCGCGACACGCTGGTCGAGAAACCTCGCCAGATCAGGCAGCGACTCGCGCGCCACCGTGAGCCCGGCCGCCATGGCATGGCCACCGCCATTGATCAACAAGCCGGTCTGCCGGGCGGCGATCACCGCGGCGCCGAGATCGACGCCCTTCACGGACCGCCCCGATCCCTTGCCCACGCCACCGTCCATGCCGATCACGAAGGCCGGCCGGCCATAGCGCTCGACCAGGCGGCTGGCGACGATGCCGATCACGCCGACATGCCAACCTTCGCTTTCGACCAACAAGGCCGCCGGCAAGCCCCTGCGGTCGGGCCCATACAGGCCTTCGATACGGGCGATTGCCTGCTCCAGCACCTCGCGCTCGATGGCGCGTCGCTCGGCATTGAACTCGTCGAGGCGCAGCGCCAGGGCGCTCACTTCGTGCGGATCGTCGCTGGCCAGCAGACGTGCGCCGAGGTCGGCCTGACCAACGCGGCCACCGGCATTGACCCGCGGCCCGAGCATGAAGCCGAGATGATAGGCACCGGGCGGCTCGCGTAGGCGAGCGACGTCGGCAAGGGCCGCCAAGCCCGGGTTGCCCCGCTCCGCCATCACCTTGAGACCTTGCCGGACCAGGGCGCGATTGACTCCGGTGAGCGGCACGACATCGCAGACCGTGCCAAGGGCCACGAGGTCGAGCCACTGACGCAGATCGGGCTCGCTGCGCGTACCGTTGTACCAGCCCGCCGTGCGCAGCACGCGGTTGACGCCGACAGCGAGCAGAAAAGCCACCCCCACCGCCGCCAGCTGCTTGTGCGGGCTCGTCTCGTCGATGCGGTTCGGATCGACTATCGCCACGGCCTCTGGCAGCGCCATCTCGGCCATGTGATGGTCGATGACGATCATGTCGAGACCGGCCCGCCTGGCCTCGGCCAGCGGCTCGAAGGCGGTGATGCCGCAGTCGACTGTGATCGCGACGGCTGCGCCTTCCGCCCTCAGCCTGAGCAGCGCCGGCGCGTTGGGCCCGTAACCTTCTTTGCGGCGGTCGGGTATGTAGACGCCGATGTCGGCGCCGACCCGCCGGAAGAACCGCAGCAGCAGCGCCGCCGACGTGGCGCCGTCCACATCATAGTCGCCGAATACGACGATCTTCTCGGCGCGTTGGACGGCGCTCGCCAGCCGCGCCACAGCGGCATCCATGTCCTTGAGGTGCGACGGATCGGGCAGGAACTTGCGCAAAGTCGGGTCGAGGAAATCCGGTACGTGGTCGAGCGCGATCTCGCGTGCAGCCAGCAGGCGGCAAATTGCATCAGGCAGGCCGTGGCGCTGCGCGATGGCCAATGCCGGACGGTCGTCGGCAAGGCGCGCCGCCCAGCGACGGCCGGTCAGCGATCGTTCGATGCCGAGGAAGGCGGGGCGTGCGGCGCGGACGTCCGAGGGCATGACGTTACCTTAACGTAGCCGGCTGTGGACCAATCTCGCCGTGAGCAGCCTGTTGCAGGC
>VGCQ01000136.1 GCA_016870055.1 Alphaproteobacteria bacterium
GTCCCCGTTGCGTTGGGAGATGCTAGAGCGGAATGAGATGAGATGGAACCGCATGCGGTTCCATCTCATCTCATTCGCGCGCAGCGGCGTTACGTGTTGCAGCAGGCATGATGGGTTCAGCTGATCCCAGCTGAACCCATCATGTTTTACCGCACCTTGGGCGTGGCAACGCGCAAATTCGCTTGCGGCCGACGGGCATTTCGCCCGTCGGCAGCCGCCGATGCTCTGCGGCCGGTCGCTGGCGATCACCGCCAGTCCCGCGTCGATGCCGGCCAGCACGCCGGGCGCGAAGCCCGCGGGCTTCAGGTTCGCCAAGGGCTCGTAGGTGTCGTTCAGCATGCGGTCGAAAGCCGATGGCGGCACTCGACCGGCGATCGCGTGATAGAGGGTGGCAGACAGACCGTAGATGTCGGTCCACGGGCCCTGCTTGGCCGAGGTCATCTGCTCGGCCGCCGCGTAACCCGGCGTGAAGATCGCCGTCAACGCCGTGCTGCGACCGGCCATCGCTGCACGCGAGGCGCCGAAATCGATCAGGGTCGGATTGCCCGTCGCGTCGAGCAGGATGTTGGCGGGCTTGATGTCGCGATGCAGGAAGCCGGCCGTGTGCACCTGCTCGAGCCCGTCGAGCAGCGGCCACAGGATGCGATCGACCTCCTCGGGCGAGAGCTTGCCGTCCTGGGCAATGCGCTCCTCAAGCGTGCGACCGCTCAGAAGCTCCATCACGATATATGCCGTGCCATTGGCTTCGAGGTAGTCGAACACCTTCACGATCGCCGGCACATGGTGAAGGCTCGCCATGGTGCGACCTTCAGTGACGAAGCGCTCACGGCCCCAGCCGAAATCGTCGGCCATCTTGGTGGTGCGCGGCAGCACCGTCGTGCCGTCCTGGCGCACCGCCAGCGCCGAGGGCAGATACTCCTTGATCGCCACCTCGCGGCCGAGCTGCACGTCACGGGCGCGATAGGTGATGCCAAAGCCGCCTTGGCCCAGCACCGCCACGATCTCGTAGCGGCCGATCGTCTGACCGGGCCGCAGGGTGACGTAGTCGACCTGCGACGGCTCGCCGGTCGGCTGCCCTGCGATCTGCGTGGGATCCGTCATGGCGCGGTCGCTAGACGTGATGCACGGTCATGTCGACGTCGCCCAGCCGCAGCTTGTTGCCGGCGTGGAGAGCCGCCGGTTCACCGGCGCGCAACGGCCGGTCGTCGATCGTGGTGCCGTTGGTCGAACCGAGATCCTCGACCTGCACCGCTTCTCCCGCGACGCGCAGGCGGGCATGGCGCCGCGATACGGTGGGATGGGCGACCACCAGGTCGCACTGGTCGGCGGCTCGACCGATGACCATGCCTTCCGCATGGCTCATCAGCTTCTGCAAAGTGATCTCGAACGTATATTTGGTCTTGGTCGAATCGCCGCCTTCAAAGCGCAGCGTGACATGCGGCACCATGCGCGTCGTGGTGCCGACCGGCACTTCGGACTCGGCCGTCCGGACGTGGAAAATCTGGACGGGCCGGCTGACGTTCTTCAGCTTCTGCTCGCCGCCATCGACGAAGGCGTACTCGATACGCAGTTCCACCAGATCGCGCACGGCGCGCGATACGGCAATGCCGCCGGGCTCGGCCAGGGCTTGGATACGGGCGGCAAGATTGACGCCGTCGCCGAAGATGTTCTGGTCCTCGTCGTCGATGATGACCTCACCCAGATGCACGCCGATGCGAAACAGCATGCGCTGGTCGGGATCGAGCGTGCCGTTGAACCGCGCCATGCGCTCCTGGATGTCGATCGCCGCCGCGACGGCGGTGACCGCCGAGCCGAACTCGGCCAGCATAGCGTCGCCCGCGGTGCCGACCAGCCGACCATTGCCGGCGTCGATGGCCGGCCGCCAGACCTCGACCTGCGCCGACTTCAGGTGCCGGAAGGTCCGCGTCTCGGCACCCTCCATCATGCGGGTGAAGCCCGCGAGGTCGGCGTGCACGATGGCGGCGAGGCGGCGTTTCATCGGTCGGCGCGCCTATCGCCCCTTGAAGGCCGGTGCCCGCCGCTCGCGCAGCGCCGCGAGCCCTTCGCGCAAATCGTCCGATGTCGCACACTGGCGGATATTCTGGCGGATGGCTGGCACGTCCGGCTCGGCCTGGGCGTATTGCTCGATGGCGCGTTTCATGTTGGCCATGGAAAGCGGCGCCAACATGGCAAGGCGACCGGCGATCTCGGCGACTTTGGCCTGGAAGTCGGCGCGATCGACCAGCCAATCGAGATAGCCCACAGTGACCAGATCGGTGTCGGAAAACTCCTCCGACAGCAGGAAGGCGCGCTTGGCGAAGCTCGGGCTGACCTTCTGGGTGTAGCGGCGCAGGCCGCCGGGATAGTAGTGCAGGCCGAACCGCGCGGCCGGCATGAAAAAGCGCATGCCTTTGACACCGAGGCGGAAGTCGCAGGCCAGAGCGAGATCGGTCGCGCCGCCATAGACGCCGCCATTCAGGGCGCACAAAGTCGGCATGCGCATCGCCTCGATGCGGTCCATCACCGTCTCGAAACCGCTGTCGTTGGCGGCCTCGGGCTTACGCTGCCCCGCCGGGATCGAGCCAAGATCGTAGCCCGAGCAGAAGCTCTTCTCGCCGGCTCCGGTGATCACCGTGACCCGCACAGCCGGGTCGGCATCGGCCTTCTCCACGGCCGCCAGCAGCAGCGCAAGGCCGGCCGGATCGAGACGGTTGTGCTTGGCGGGATCGTTCAGCGTGATCGTGGCGCGCGGGCCGTCGATGGCGAGCAGGACAGTGTCGGTCATGATCCGCCAAAATACCCGAGCCGGTCGCCAAAAGCGACCAAGCGCGGCATATTGCGGTCGGGAGGAAAACATATGACCTATACCGCTCCGCTGGCGGACATGCGTTTCGCGTTGCGCGAAGTGGCCGGCCTGCAGCGCGTCGCCGCCCTGCCGGGCTACGAGCATGCGACGGACGACACCATCGATGCCGTGTTGGAGGAAGCGGCCAAGCTTGCCGGCAATGGCCTGGCGCCGCTCAATCGCGAGGGCGACAAGGTGGGCGCCAAGCTGGAGAACGGCGTCGTGCGCACGGCGCCGGGCTTCGCCGGAATCTACAAGGAATTCGTCGACGGCGGCTGGAACTCCCTGCCCTTCGATCCGGAGTTCGGCGGCCAGGGCATGCCGTGGCTGCTGGCTGCGACGGTGCAGGAGATGTGGCAGGCCGCCAACATGGGCTTCGGTCTGGTCCTGTTGCTGAACCAGGGTGCCATCGACGCCATCCACCATCACGGCTCGCCGCAGCAGAAGGCGACGTATCTGCCCAAGATGATCTCGGGCGAGTGGACCGGGACGATGAATCTCACCGAGCCGCAGGCCGGCTCCGACCTCGCCCAGCTCAAGAGCCGGGCAGTCAAGGCGGGCGACCACTATCGCATCACCGGGCAGAAGATTTTCATCACCTACGGCGAGCACGATATGACCGAGAACATCGTGCACCTGGTGCTGGCGCGCACGCCCGACGCGCCGGCCGGCGTGCGCGGCATCTCGCTGTTCATCGTGCCGAAGTTCCTGCCCGGGGCGGACGGCAAGCCCGGCCAGCGCAACGACCTGCGCTGCGTGTCGCTGGAGCACAAGCTCGGCATCCATGCCAGCCCGACCTGCGTGATGTCGTTCGGTGACGGCGGCGGCGCCGTTGGCTACCTGGTCGGTGAGGAAGGGCGCGGCCTTTCTTACATGTTCACCATGATGAACAATGCCCGGCTGTCGGTCGGCATTCAGGGTCTGGCGATCGCCGAGCGCGCCTACCAGCAGGCTTCGGCGTTCGCCAAGACGCGCGTGCAGTCCAAGGACGACGGCTCGCCCCAGCCCGAACCTGTCGCCATCATCCGTCATGCCGACATACGGCGCATGCTGATGACCATGCGCGCCCAGATCGAGGCGATGCGGGCGTTGGGCTACTACACTGCGGCCGGCATCGACGGCGCGCTGAAACACCCCGATCGCGACGCCGCTCGCAAGATCCAGGATCGAGTCGACCTCCTGATTCCGATCGTCAAGGCGTGGTTCACCGACCTCGGCAACGAGATCGCTTCGCTCGGCGTGCAGGTCCATGGCGGCATGGGCTTCATCGAGGAGACGGGCGCGGCCCAGCATCTGCGCGACGCCCGCATCCTGCCGATCTACGAGGGCACCAACGGCATCCAGGCGCGCGACCTGGTCGGCCGCAAGGTCGCCAAGGACGGCGGCGAGACCATGCTGAGCCTAGTGGCCGAGATGCGGGCGCTCGCCAAGGAGATGACAACGGCGCCCGGTGACGACTTGGCATCCATCCGCTCGTCATTGGGAGCAGCTGCCGACGCCCTGGAAGACGCCACGCGCTGGGTCGCCCAATCGGTCAAGGCCGACCTCGTGGCGGCGCTGGCGGGCTCGGTGCCGTTCCTGCGGCTGGCCGGGACGGCGTTGGGCGGCTGGCTGCTGGCCAAGGGCGCGCTTGCCGCTCAGAGCAAGCTCGCAGGGCGCGACGGCGATCCGACCTTCCTCGAGGCCAAGATCGTGACCGCCCGTTTCTATGCCGAGGTCGTCCTGCCGCCGGCGTTGGCCCAGCTCGGGCCACTCCAGGCAGCGGGCCGTACGGTGTTCGCCCTGCCGGAGGCTCTGCTCTGAATCGTGGCCTGATCGAGCTCGCCGAGGACGAGGCGCGTGCCTTCGCCCAGCGCTTCGACCTGGCTCGTCTCGAGCCAGAATTCCTCGACAATCCCTTCCCGTACTATCACGCGCTGCGCCGCTTCGCGCCGTTGAAGCGCCTGGCCGACGGCAGCGTCTTCCTCTCGCGCTACGCCGATGTCGGTGTCTGCTACCGCGACCCGCATATGAGCTCGGACAAGAAAGCCGAGTTCGGGCCCAAGTTCGGCGTCGGCTCGCCACTCTACCGTCATCACACGACCAGCCTGGTGTTCAACGACCCGCCCCTGCATACGCGGGTGCGCAAGCTGCTGGCCGCGGCCTTCACGCCGCGCGCGCTGGCAAGCCTGCAGCCACGCATTGCCGCCGTGGTCGACGACCTGCTCGATCGTCACGCCGCGCAGCGCCGCATGGACTTGGTCGAGGACTTCGCCTTTCGCCTGCCCGTCGAGGTGATCTGCGACATGCTGGGCGTGCCGGCCGGCGACCGAGCGCCGTTCCGCCGCTATTCGCTCGCCATCCTGGGGGCGCTCGAGCCGGTGGTCGGGCCCGAGCGCCAGGCCGCCGGCAACGCTGCCGTCGCCGAGTTCTCGGCCTATCTCGACGGGCTGATCGCCGAGCGCCGCAAGCGGCCGGCCGACGACCGCGACGTGCTGGGCACGCTGATCCATGGCGAGGTCGACGGCGAACGGCTGAGCCATGAGGAGCTGGTGCAGAACTGCATCTTCCTGCTGAACGCCGGTCACGAGACCACGACCAACCTGATCGGCAACACCGTCGATGCGCTGCTGCGCTTTCCCGACGAGCTGAGACGGGTGAAGGGCGACCCTGCGCTGTTGAAGAGCTGCGTCGAAGAGGGGTTGCGCTTCGAGAGCTCCAATCAACTCGGCAACCGGCGCCTCACCGCCGACCTCGACATCGGCGGCGAGCGACTGGCGGCCGGCACCTACCTCCATATCGGCATCGGCGCCGCCAACCGCGATCCTGCACAGTTCTTCGACCCTGACCGGTTCGACGCCGGACGCGAGCCCAACCGTCACTTCGCCTTCGGGTCGGGCGTGCACATGTGCCTGGGTGCCGTGCTGGCGCGCCTGGAAGGCACCATCGCGATCGGCCGGCTGATCGAGCGATTCGACGGACTCGCCCGCGATGGCGCCTTCGAGCGCGGTGGCCGCGCCCGCTTTCGCGGCTTCAACAGATATCCGATCGCCTGGACAACCTAATCTCGTCGGAAGGCGGACCTCCAGGTCGGCTCTTGTCGTCCTGAGCGTAGCGAAGGATGACGGGCGGCCTACAACGACTTCACCATGTGGACCCGGGTGTAGGGATCGAGGCCGTGATCGGGCGGGGCGCGACGCACGATCTCGAAGCCGTGCCGGCGGTAGAGGCGAATGTTGGCCTCGGCCATCTCGGCGGTCTCGAGCGACAGGCTGCCAAGGCCGCGCGATCGGGCCTCCTCTTCGATCCGCTGCAAAAGCCAGCTCCCGACGCCGGTGCCTTGTCGCGGCGGATCGACAGCGATCTGGTAGATGTAGAGCGCGTTCTCCTGCGGTTTCGTCCTGACGGCACCGACGATGCGGATACCATCCGAAGCGACGTAGATGTCGCCGCGCTCGAGCTCCGCGGCAAAGCGCTCCCACTCCTCGGCAAAATGAGCCGATTCGTCGGCAGGAAACTCGCGCCCCAAAGCGCGCATATAGGGCGTGAAGGCGGCGCGTATGACGCGCCCGACCTCTTTGCCCTCGGACAGCGTCGCCGTTCTGAAGGTCAGCACCATGGACGCAAAATACCAAACAAAACGCCCGCCGGCGTGGCCGACGGGCGTGTCGTTCGATCCGTGGGACGAGGCCTACGCCGCCGCCTGCTCTTCGGCCGGCTCGGCCGACGGGCCGCTGTCCTGGCCCTTGGCGGCGGTGTCGCGCTCGACGAACTCGATCACGGCCATCGGCGCGGCGTCGCCGAAGCGGAAGCCCGCCTTCAGGACGCGCAGGTAGCCGCCGGCACGATTGGAGTAGCGCGGGCCGAGCGTCGTGAAGAGCTTGTCGGCGACATAGGGATCGCGCAGGAAGCCGATCGCCTGACGGCGGGCATGCAGGCCGCCGCGCTTGCCGAGCGTGACCAGCCGCTCGACGATCGGGCGCAGGTCCTTGGCCTTGTGCAGCGTGGTCGTGATCTGCTCGTGCTTGATGAGAGCACCAGCCAGGTTGGAGAACATCGCCTTGCGATGCTCCGCCGTGCGGTGGAACTTCCGACCGCGATTTCCGTGACGCATGACCTAGATCCTTCCCACCGGCCTAGTACGGCTCCTCGAGCCGCTTGGCCATCTCCTCGATATTGTCCGGCGGCCAACCCGGGATCTCCATGCCCAGGTGCAGCCCCATGCCGGCCAGCACTTCCTTGATCTCGTTCAGCGACTTGCGGCCGAAGTTCGGCGTGCGCAGCATCTCGGCCTCGGTCTTCTGCACCAGATCGCCGATGTAGATGATGTTGTCGTTCTTCAGGCAATTGGCCGACCGCACCGACAGCTCGAGCTCGTCGACCTTGCGCAGCAGGTTGCGGTTGAACGGGAAGTTGTCCTGCTGCTCCTCCTTGCGGACCTCGCGCGGCTCCTCGAAGTTGATGAAGAGCTGCAGCTGGTCCTGCAGGATGCGGGCGGCGAGCGCCACGGCGTCGTCGGGGCGCGTCGTGCCGTTGGTCTCGACCGTCATCGACAGCTTGTCGTAGTCGGTCACCTGGCCGACTCGGCTGTTCTCGATCTTGTAGGACACGCGCTTGACCGGGCTGAACACCGAGTCGACGGGAATCAGGCCGATCGGCGCGTCCTCGGGCCGGTTGGCCGAGGCCGGGATGTAGCCCTTGCCGGTCGCCACCATCAGCTCCATCGAGATCGAGGCGCCGTCGTCGAGCGTGCAGATCAGGTGCTTGGGGTCCATGATCTGCACGTCGCCCGGCAACTCGATCATGCCGGCGGTCACCTCGCCCGGGCCGACGGCGCGCAGATAGAGACGCTGCGCGCGGTCGCCCTGCATCTTGACGGCCATCGCCTTGATGTTGAGCACGACGTCGACCACGTCCTCGCGGACGCCGGGAATCGACGAGAATTCGTGCAGCACGTTGTCGATCTTGATCGACGTCACGGCCGCGCCCTGCAGCGAGGAGAGCAGCACGCGGCGCAGCGCGTTGCCGAGCGTGAGACCGAAGCCGCGCTCCAGCGGCTCGGCGACGATGGTCGCGGTGCGACCGGGATCGACGCCGACTTCGGTGACAAGCTTCTCCGGCTTGATCAGGTCCTGCCAGTTCTTCTGAAGCACGGGGGCTACCTCTCTAGACCGGTTGGTTCAGCGGGCCGTCTGCGACCCGCGACAAATCTTCGACAGAGGCGGCGCCATGCACGCGCCGCCATTCGACCTCGGACGCGACGCCTCACACCCTGCGACGCTTGGGCGGCCGGCAGCCATTGTGCGGGATCGGCGTCACGTCGCGGATGGCGGTGACGGCAAGCCCGACGGCCTGCAGCGCGCGCAGCGCCGATTCGCGGCCGGAGCCCGGGCCGCGCACTTCGATCTCGAGCGTGCGCATGCCGTGCTCCATGGCCTTGCGGCCGGCGTTCTCGGCGGCCATCTGCGCGGCGAAGGGCGTCGACTTGCGCGAGCCCTTGAAACCCTGCTGGCCCGACGACGACCAGGCGATGGTATTGCCCTGCGCGTCGGTGATGGTGACGATCGTATTGTTGAACGAGGCGTTCACGTGAGCGACGCCGGTGATGATGTTCTTGCGTTCCTTGCGACGGGGACGCGCGCCGGTGGCGGCGGCGCCACTCGCGGCGGCTGCAGGCTTGGCCATGATCCGGTATCCCTCGACTTACTTGGTGACTTTCTTCTTGCCGGCGATCGGCTTGGCGGGGCCCTTGCGGGTGCGCGCATTGGTGTGCGTGCGCTGGCCGCGGACCGGCAGGTTGCGGCGATGGCGCAGCCCGCGATAGCAGGCGAGATCCATCAGGCGCTTGATGTTCATCGCCACCTCGCGCCGAAGGTCGCCTTCGACCGAATAGTCGCGGTCGATGGCCTCGCGGATGCGGATCACCTCGTCGTCGGTCAGCGTGTTGACACGCCGCGACTCGTCGATCCCCACTTTCACCAGGATCTCCTTGGCCATCGCCGGACCGATCCCGTGGATATATTGCAGCCCCACCACCACGCGCTTGGCGGTGGGAATGTTCACACCGGCTATACGAGCCAAAGTCTCAACTCCTTCAAAGACTTACGGCGCGCTTGCGCGCGCCTGTAAAACGTTCCGCTGGCCTCGGAAAAGCGCGCGATTATAGGGGCGCGCGCCCGCGAGTCAACGGAACTCCGACTTGTCAAGTCCCCGTCAAAACCCCCGAAATTTGCCGATAAACCTCGTCCATGGCCGCCATGCCATCGACCTTCCTCAGCACGCCCCGGGCGCCGTAGTACGGCAGCAAAGGCGCGGTCTGGGCCCGGTAGGCGGCCATCCTGGTCTTCATGGTCTCCGCATTGTCGTCCTTGCGGCGGGTGAATTCCTTGCCGCCGCAGACGTCGCAGACCCCGTCGACCTTGGGCCGTTTGAACGTGTCATGATAGCCGGTGCCGCACTTGGCGCAGGTGAAACGGCCGACGATGCGCTCGGTCAGCGCCTTCTCGTCGACTTCCATCTCGACCACCCGGTCGAGCTTCTTGCCGCTCCTGGTCAGCATCTGGTCGAGGGCACGGGCCTGCGCCTCGGTGCGCGGGAAACCGTCCAGGATGAAGCCCTTGGCACAATCCGGCTGGGCGATGCGGTCCTCGATCAGCCCGACCATCAGCTCGTCCGGGACAAGCTCGCCCTTCTCCATGATGCCCTTGGCCCTCTTGCCGAGCTCGCTGCCCGAGGCCACGGCGGCGCGCAGCATGTCGCCGGTCGAGAGTTGCACCATGCCACGGTCGGCCTGCAAGCGCTGCGCCTGCGTGCCCTTTCCCGCTCCCGGGGGCCCGAGAAGGATGATGTTCATCGTCTCGTCCTTATCGTCCGCGACCGCGCAGGCGGGCCTTCTTGATCAAGCCTTCGTACTGGTGCGCCAGCAGATGCGCCTGCACCTGGGTGACCGTGTCGAGCGTCACCGAGACCACGATCAGAAGGCTGGTGCCACCGAAGTAGAACGGCACGCCGCCACGAGCGATCAGGAGTTCCGGAAGAATGCAGACCGCCGACAGATAGAGCGCACCGACGACGGTCAGCCGGTTCAGGATGTACTCGAGATACTCCGCGGTGTTCTTGCCCGGCCGGATGCCCGGCACGAAGCCGCCATTTTTCTTCAGGTTGTCGGCTGTGTCGGTGGGGTTGAAGACCACCGTCGTATAGAAAAAGCAGAAAAAGACGATCAAGCCGATATAGGCCAGCAGATAGAGCGGCTGGCCATGGCCGAGATAGGTGGCCATCCACTGCATCCAGCCGGGCTCGCCGGCATTGCCCTGGAACGAGGCGATGGTCGCCGGGAAGAGCAGCAGCGAGGAGGCGAAGATCGGCGGGATCACGCCCGACGTGTTGATCTTGAGCGGCAGGTGCGAGGCCTCGCCGCCATACATGCGGTTGCCGACCTGACGCTTGGGGTACTGCACCACGATGCGGCGCTGCGCGGTCTCGACGAACACCACGACGGCCACCACCACCACCACGCCGACGGTGAGGGCGATGATGAACAGCGGCGACAGCGCCCCGGTGCGGCCGAGCTCGAGCGTCTGAATCAGGGCGCTGGGCAGTGCGGCCACGATGCCGGCAAAGATGATCAGCGACACGCCGTTGCCCACGCCGCGCGCCGTGATCTGCTCACCGAGCCACATCAGGAACAGCGTGCCACCGACCAGCGTCACCACGGTCACGAAACGGAAGAACAGGCCGGGGTCGATCACCACCGGACCGGCCGTCGCCACCTGGCTTTCGAGGCCGACGGCCATGGCATAGGCCTGGAAGGCCGCCAGGACGACCGTCCCGTAGCGCGTGTACTGGTTGATCTTCTTGCGGCCGGCCTCACCCTCCTTCTTCAGCGCCTCGAGCGAGGGCACGACCGTCGTCAGGATCTGCATGATGATCGATGCCGAGATGTACGGCATGATGCTGAGCGCCAGCACCGACATGCGGCCGATCGAGCCGCCGGAGAACACATCGAGCAGGCCGGCGATGCCGCCGGCATTCTGGGCGAAGATTTCGGCGAGGGCGTGCGGGTCGACGCCGGGCACCGGAATGTAGGACCCGATGCGGAAGACGACCAGCGCGCCCACGGTGAACCACAGGCGCTTCTTCAGCTCGGTCGCCTTACCGATCGCGCCCCAGTTCAGAGTGGATGCTAGTTGCTCGGCGGCGGATGCCATGGACCCTCACGCGTGAACGACGACGACGGAACGGGGACAGCGGCCCCGGCGGCGCGGTCGGGCTTCAGGCCGCCTCGGCCACAGGCTTGGGCGGCAGTTCGACCTTGCCGCCGGCCTTCTCGACCGCGGCGATCGCCGACGCCGAGGCGCCCGCGACCTTCACTTCGATCTTGGTCTTGATCTCGCCTTTGCCAAGGAGGCGCACGCCATCCGACGCATTTTTGAACAGACCGGCGGCCTGCATGGCGGCGGCATCGATCGGTTTGGCGGCATCGAGCTTCTTGTCGTCGATCGCCTTCTGCAACGCGCCGAGGTTGACCACCTGCCAG